>NZ_JARESV010000052.1:0-55630 GCF_046026985.1 Paraburkholderia sp. RL18-101-BIB-B | reverse complement strand
CCCCCCCCCCCCCCCCGCCGCGCTGTGCCGCTAAAGCACGTGGCTTACGCCGTAGCCTCTTTCACCGCGTCGGCAATCGACTCCGCATGCTGAAGCGCGTCGGCGACATTTTCCGCTTCGACCATCACGCGCAGCACCGGCTCCGTGCCGGACGCGCGGATCAGCACGCGGCCGCGGCCGTTCAGCGCGCTCTCGGCCTTGGCGATGGCACGGCGGATCACGTCGCTGCTCTTCCAGTCCGCGTCGGGCTTCATGCGCACGTTGATCAGCTTCTGCGGGAACAGCGTGACGCCGTCGAGCAGGTCGGCGAGCGATTTTTCGCTGCGTTTCATGGCCGCGAGCACCAGCAACGCGGACACGATGCCGTCGCCCGTGGAATGGCGGTCGAGTGAAAGAATATGGCCGGAGCCTTCGGCGCCGAGTTGCCAGCCGTGTTCGCGCAACTGCTCGAGCACATAGCGGTCGCCGACCGCCGCGCGGACGAACTTCACGCCGGCTTCCTGCAGCGCCACTTCCACCGCCATATTCGTCATCAAGGTGCCGACCGCGCCTTCCACCTTGCCGTCGGTCGCAACACGATCCTTGACCAGGACGTACAGCAGTTCGTCACCGTTATAGAGGCGCCCTGCCGAATCGACCACCTGCAGACGGTCAGCGTCGCCATCGAGCGCAATGCCCAGGTCCGCATGATTCGCGCGCACAGCGCGCACCAGCGCATCCGGCGCGGTCGCGCCGACACCGTCGTTGATGTTGAAGCCGTTCGGCGCGACGCCGATCGGGATCACTTCGGCGCCGAGTTCGTGGAACACATGCGGCGCGACGTCATACGCGGCGCCATGCGCGCAGTCGACCACCAGTTTTAGACCGCGCAGATCGAACGCAGCGGGAAACGTGCTCTTGCAGAACTCGATGTAGCGGCCCGCCGCGTCGTCGAGACGCCGCGCCTTGCCGAGTTGCTCGGACGCGGCACAGGCGAGCGGCAAATCGAGTTGCTCTTCGATCAGCGCTTCCACTTCGTCCGGCAGCTTGTTGCCGTCGGCGGAGAAAAATTTGATGCCGTTGTCGTAGTACGGGTTGTGCGATGCGCTGATGACCACGCCCGCGGCGAGCCGCAACGCGCGCGTCAGATAGGCGATGCCGGGGGTCGGCATCGGGCCGGCCAGCATCACATCCACACCGGCCGCGGAGAAACCCGATTCGAGCGCGGCTTCGAGCATGTAGCCCGACACCCGCGTGTCTTTACCGATCAACACAGTTGGCCGCGTGCCTGTCCTCGCCCAGCGGTCCGCGCCTGCCAATACCTTGCCGGCCGCGTAGCCGAGCCGCAATACAAACTCCGGCGTGATAGGTCCTTCGCCGACTTTGCCCCGAATGCCGTCCGTTCCGAAATAACGACGTGCCATGTTTTATCTTCCTCCTTGGGTGTGGGTTCAACCGCGCGCGCGGCTGTGCTTCGCCGCGTCGCGCATGGCTGCCCATACTTTCAATGCATCTACTGTTTGCGCGACGTCGTGCACGCGCAGAATCGCAGCGCCCCGTTCAGCGGCGCACACCGCCGCCGCAATACTGCCCGCGACGCGGTCCGGCGCCGGGCGTCCCACCACCGCGCCGACCATTGACTTGCGCGACATGCCGGCAAGAATCGGGTACGGCGGCTCCGCTCGCGGCGCCGTTTCCGGCAAGTGTGCAAGCAGCGCGTAATTATGCTCGACTACGGCCTTGCCGAAGCCGAAACCTGGGTCCACGCTGATACGAGCACGCGCGATGCCCGCACGCTTCAGCGCCGCGACACGCTCCTCGAGAAAATCCCGAACCTCGCTCACTACATCATCATAGACGGGCTCGCCGAGCTGCATGGTCTGCGGCTCGCCAAGCATGTGCATGACGCACAGGCCGCATTCACTGGCGCGCACCGCGTCGATTGCGCCGGGCATCCGGAAGCCCCAGATGTCGTTGATCAGATCCGCCCCCGCAGCCAACGTGTGGCGCATCACTTCGGGCTTGTAGGTGTCGATCGACAACGGTACATTCGCGCCGCGCAGTTGCTCGACGAGCGGGACCACCCGCTCCAGCTCTTCGTCGAGCGGCACCGGGGGCGCACCGGGACGCGTCGATTCGCCGCCGATATCGATGATGTCCGCGCCGTCGAGCATCATCCGCTCGGCCTGGCGCAACGCATCGCCGCGCATCGCGTACTTGCCGCCGTCGGAAAAAGAATCGGGCGTGACGTTCAGAATGCCCATGACCAACGGGCGTTCAAAGGTCAGCTTGAAGCGGCCGCATTGCAGCGGCTCGGGAATAGACAAAGAAGGGAATTCGACTTTCGACACGTGGTGGTGCTTCACGCAAAACGGATAAATGCAAAACGGGCCGGTGTGAAACACACCGGCCCGCAATTTCTACTGGTCGCCTATCAGGCCGGCGCGGTCGCGCTGCCCGGCTTGACCTCGGTGCCCGGGCTGCCGCCCGACGAGGCGTCGCTTGCCGACGGCGGCGAGCTCTTCGGCGAACGCGGCGGACGGCCTGCCATGATGTCGTTGATCTGATCGGCGTCGATCGTTTCCCACTCCATCAGTGCGGCGGTCATCGCTTCGACCTTGTCGCGGTTCTCGTCCAGCAGACGCTTCGCGAGGTTGTATTGCTCATCCAGCACGCGGCGAATTTCTGCGTCGACCTTCTGTTGCGTCGCTTCCGAAATGGTGCGCGTGAAACCGCGGCCAAACGGCGTGGCGTCGTTTTCGTCGTCGACGTAGACCATCGGTCCGAGTGCGTCCGTCATACCGAAGCGAGCCACCATGGCACGCGCCGTTTGCGTCGCCTTGTTGAAGTCGTCCGATGCGCCGGTGCTGATCAGGTTCAGGAACAGCTCTTCCGCGACGCGGCCACCGAACAGGATCGCGAGACGATCCAGCAGGTAGTCCTTCGAATACGTTTCGTTGTCATGCTCCGGCAACTGCCACGTCACGCCCAGCGCACGGCCACGCGGAATGATCGTGACCTTGTGCACCGGATCGGCCTTCGGCAACAGCTTGGCGATCACCGCATGGCCCGATTCGTGGTACGCCGTGGCGCGCTTCGATTCTTCGCGGATCACGGCCGACTTGCGCTCCGGACCCATGAAGATCTTGTCCTTCGCGTCTTCGAAGTCCGTCATTTCGACGATGCGCTTGCCGCGGCGTGCCGCGAACAGAGCCGCTTCGTTCACGAGGTTCGCGAGGTCGGCGCCCGAGAAGCCCGGCGTGCCGCGTGCGATCACCGCCGCGTCGACGTCGTTCGAAATCGGCACCTTGCGCAGGTGAACCTTCATGATGTGCTCACGGCCGCGAATATCCGGCAGACCGACGTACACCTGACGGTCGAAACGGCCCGGACGCAGCAGCGCCTTGTCGAGCACGTCCGAACGGTTCGTTGCAGCGATCACGATCACGCCCGAGTTCGCTTCGAAGCCGTCCATCTCGACCAGCATCTGGTTCAAGGTCTGTTCGCGTTCGTCGTTACCGCCGCCCATGCCGGCGCCACGGTGACGGCCGACCGCGTCGATTTCGTCGATGAACACGATGCACGGTGCGTGCTTCTTGGCCTGCTCGAACATGTCGCGCACACGCGCCGCGCCGACACCGACGAACATTTCCACGAAGTCCGAACCCGAGATGCTGAAGAACGGCACTTTCGCTTCACCCGCGATAGCACGCGCGAGCAGCGTCTTACCGGTTCCCGGCGGACCGACCAGCAGCACGCCGCGCGGAATGCGGCCACCCAGCTTCTGGAATTTCTGCGGATCGCGCAGGAAGTCGACCAGTTCGGAGACTTCTTCCTTGGCTTCGTCGCAACCGGCGACGTCGGTGAAATTGATTGCGTTGTTGTTTTCGTCGATCAGACGTGCACGGGATTTACCGAACGAGAACGCACCACCTTTCCCGCCCCCCTGCATCTGTCGCATCATGTAGAACCAGAAACCGATGATCAGGATCGTCGGCCCGAGGTAGTACAGCGCGGACACCAGCGCATTGGGTTCGTCATCAGCCTTGCCGCTCACCTGAACGCCATACTTCATCAGATCGCCGACCATCCAGATGTCGCCGGGCGACACGATCTGGTACTTCTGGCCGTCTGCTGGAGTGACCGTGAGGTTCCGCCCCTGGACAATGACGTTCTTGACTTTGCCGTTCTTCGCGTCGTCCATGAACTGCGAATAGGAAACGCCTTCCTGGACACGGGGCTTGTCGAACTGCTTGAACACCGTAAACAGCACCAGTGCGATAACCAGCCACACTGCTGCTTTCGAAAACATATTGTTGTTCAAAGCACCACTCCTTCACTTAGACGGGCGCCTACATTTGCCTTGCGGCACCACGAAAGCATTCTAATCCAGTCCGCAGACCCCTGCCATAAGGTTTCACTACCACAGAAATAGCGCAGCGGGCCATTGCTCCACCCATTTCCGGGGCCGTGATCGCATTATCGGCAGATGCGGAACCGTCCTGCAGCGCCCCTATGCGGGCCGCTTGAGATGCTTACCCAAAATAAATGTTTCTGACGACTTGTCCCGCGACGCTTTCGGCTTGCGGGCCGCCACCACCTTGAACTGATGCTTGAACTTTTCGACAATCTGGCTGTAACCGCTGCCGTGAAAGCATTTGACTAAAAGGGCACCATCCGACTTCAGGTGATTTTGTGAGAATTCCAGCGCGAGATCGCATAAATGCTCGATTCGCGCCGCATCCGCCACCGCCACTCCCGACAGGTTGGGCGCCATATCCGAAATTACAAGATCAACCTGGCGTTCTCCGACCAATTCTTCGAGTTGGCCCAGCACGGTGTCTTCACGAAAATCGCCCTGAATGAACGTGACGTCGGCGATCGGCTCCATGGGGAGGATATCCAGTGCGATGATCGTGCCGTCGATGCCCCCTTCGCGCTCGGCGTCGCGCTGCGAACCCTTTGCGAGCTTGTTACGCGCGTACTGACTCCAACTGCCCGGCACCGAGCCAAGGTCGACGATGACCTGCCCCGGACGGATCAGCTTGTCCTGCTCGTCGATCTCCTTGAGCTTGTAGGCCGCGCGGGCACGATAGCCCTCCCGCTGCGCCATTTTTACGTACGGGTCGTTGATGTGATCATGCAACCACGCCGTGTTGAACTTGTTTTTTGCCATTAAGCGTTGAACTCTTGCTGCGTTATGACACGCTTTAGGGGATAATACGCGGTTAATTCGCGCGGACACCGCCAAAAACTGGCAGTCATCCGCGATTCTGTTGTTCTGACGCGCCGCCCTGCGCAATTGGCCGAATCTCTCGGAAATGCAGGTGCCGCCATTTTAGTCGAGTCTCCCACTTTCCATGCCCGCCCTCAAAGTCTCTTCCGACCAACGCGCCGAGTTGCGCTCCCAGGCACATGCGCTCAAACCGGTCGTGCTCGTCGGCGCCGAAGGCTTGACCGACGCTGTGCTCTCCGAGATCAAGGTCCACCTTGGTGCTCATCAGCTCATCAAAATCCGCGTGTTCGGCGACGAACGCGAAGAGCGCATCGCGATCTATGAAGAAATCTGCGACAAGCTGAACGCCGCGCCGATCCAGCATATCGGCAAGCTGCTGGTGATCTGGAAGCCGGAAGCCGCGCAGCCGGCGGTGAAGACCAAACGCGGCGCGCTGCCGAGCGCTCGCGAAGCCGCCGTGGAAGCCAAACCGGGTAAAGGCCGCGCGCCACGCGTGGTGACGGTCGTGAAGCCCAGCGAAATCCCGATGCGCAAACCCAAGGCCAAAGCGGTCGTGGTACGCGGCAATGAACGCGTGACGCAAGGCGGCAATATCAAGCGCGCCAAGAAGCGCCAGACCAGCGCGAAGCGCTCGCATCAGTCGTCGAAATAAGCGAATGATGAGAGGTGCGGGCGGCGTCCGCACCTTGACGTGGGCTACGTGATCAAGACCCGAAAGCCCAACGTTGCCTATCAAGCTCGCTGCGTCAGCTTGCACGCTCAGGCGCCGCAAAGCAGTTCAGCGGATTGCCTCAGCCGGCGACCTTCCCCGCCGTGCCGCGAGCACCCTGCTCCGCCGGCACAACGCCTGCGCCGGCAGGCAGTTTCCACACCAGCGCCACGCCCAGCAGGCTTTCGATCAGATAGAACAGACTCGAGACGCCGTGCAGAATGCCGAAGCGTGTCGCATAAACCGAGTGTCCGACATCGCTGCCCGCTTCTAGCGCGGCAATGCGCATTGCATTCATAAACGGCTGCAACGCGAAGTAACCGACCAGCACGCACACCAGCATGCCGGCAATCAGCCAGCGCAAACGGCGATACGCATCGCTGCCGCGCCGAACCAGCACATTCGCGAGACCGAGCAGCAAAATGCCGCACACCGCACCCAGCACGCCTTCAATGCGAAACAGTTGCGCCGCCACCGCGCCCGCCGTCATCCGGTCGAGCGACGTGAACAGCACGGGTGCGACGGCATAGCCGATAGTCAGCAGACTACCGACCCACACCACCGTCAACAAACGGAAAAATCGATGCGGCATCTGGGACACCGGAACCGCCTTCAAACGTAGCTAACCGCGATGATTTCGTATTCGCGCACGCCGCCCGGTGCCTGCACCGATGCAACGTCGCCTTCCGACTTGCCGATCAGGGCGCGCGCGATCGGCGAACTGATCGAGATCAAACCATGGTCGATGTCCGCTTCGTCGTCGCCGACGATCTGATATTTGACGGACGCACCCGAGTCCAGATCTTCCAGTTCCACCGTCGCGCCGAACACCACGCGACCGTCCGCTTCCACCGCCGCCGGGTCGATCACCTGCGCGCCGGCCAGCTTTGATTCGATTTCAGCAATCCGGCCTTCGATAAAGCCCTGCTTTTCCTTCGCCGCGTCGTATTCCGCGTTTTCCGACAGATCGCCCTGGGCACGCGCTTCCGCGATCGAATTGATCACCGAAGGACGCTCAACCGATTTCAGGCGCTGCAATTCATCGCGCAACATTTCCGCGCCGCGCTTCGTCAATGGAACAGTGCTCATAAACAACTCTATGCAAAAAACAGCCGTAAAAAAAATCACCGCGGTTAAGTGCATTCCGCCGGGGCCAGAGCGCTGAGCAAAGCTCGGCGCCAAGCACCTGCGGAACGCCGCTTAACCGCGGCACTTACATCTTGGACAGGTATTCGAAGCCTTAGTTTAGGCGAGCGTGGAGGCCTTGTAAATCATAGACTTCCAGGTCCTTCAAATAGCGCAAACCTTCGACGGCAGCACGCGCACCCGACATGGTCGTGTAGTACGTGACCTTGTTCGCCTGCGCGCTCATGCGGATCGAGCGCGAGTCGGCGATCGCGGCGCGGGTCTCGTCGACGGTCGTGAAGACCAGCGCGATTTCGCCGTTCTTGATCATGTCGACGATGTGCGGACGGCCATCCTTCACCTTGTTGACGACCTTCACCGGCACGCCGGCCGCTTCGATCGCGGCGGCCGTGCCCTTGGTCGCAACGATCGGATAGCCGAGTTCGTGCAGCATGCGCGCGACTTCGACGGCCTTCGGCTTGTCCGCGTCCATCACGGTCAACAGCACCGTGCCCGACTCCGGCAGACGCGAACCCGCCGCGAGTTGCGACTTGAACAGCGCTTCGCCGAACGTCTCGCCCACGCCCATCACTTCGCCGGTCGAACGCATTTCCGGTCCGAGCACCGGATCGACTGCGGGGAACTTGACGAACGGGAACACGGCTTCCTTCACGCTGAAATACGGCGGATCGATTTCCTTCGTCACGCCTTGCTGCGCGAGCGTCTGACCGACCATCGCACGCGCCGCGATCTTCGCGAGCGGCAGGCTCGTCGCCTTCGACACGTACGGCACCGTGCGCGAGGCGCGCGGATTCACTTCGAGCACGTAGATCACGTCTTCTTTCGAGCCGTCTGCCTGCGGCACCTGCTGAATCGCGAACTGCACGTTCATCAGGCCGATCACGTTCAGCGCTTTCGCCATCGCGCCGGTCTGGCGCTTCAACTCGGCCACGGTTTCCTTCGACAGCGAATACGGCGGCAGCGAGCACGCCGAGTCGCCCGAGTGCACACCGGCCTGTTCGATGTGTTCCATCACGCCGCCGATGAACACGGCTTCGCCGTCGGAGATGCAATCCACGTCGCATTCGATCGCGTCGTTCAGGAAGCGGTCGAGCAGCACCGGCGAATCGTTCGACACCTTCACGGCCTCGCGCATATAGCGCTCGAGGTCGCGCGGCTCGTGGACGATTTCCATCGCGCGGCCGCCGAGCACATACGACGGACGCACCACCAGCGGATAGCCGATTTCGTCGGCGAGCTTGAGCGCTTCGTCTTCGGCGCGCGCGGTGCGGTTCGGCGGCTGACGCAGGCCGAGGTCTTGTAGCAGCTTCTGGAAACGCTCGCGGTCTTCGGCGGCGTCGATCATGTCAGGCGACGTGCCGACGATCGGCACACCGTTCGCTTCGAGATCGAGCGCGAGCTTCAGCGGCGTCTGGCCGCCGTATTGCACGATCACGCCGACCGGCTTTTCCTTGTCGACGATTTCGAGCACGTCTTCGAGCGTCAGCGATTCGAAGTACAGACGATCGGACGTATCGTAGTCGGTCGAAACGGTTTCAGGGTTGCAGTTGACCATGATCGTTTCGTAGCCGTCTTCGCGCATGGCGAGCGCGGCGTGCACGCAGCAGTAGTCGAACTCGATGCCCTGGCCGATCCGGTTCGGGCCGCCGCCCAGCACCATGATCTTCTTGTTGTTGGTCGGGTTCGCCTCGCACTCTTCCTCGTAGGTCGAGTACATGTAGGCGGTTTTCGTGGCGAACTCGGCCGCGCAGGTGTCGACGCGCTTGTACACCGGGCGCACGTTCAACTCGATACGGCG
Organism: Paraburkholderia sp. RL18-101-BIB-B; assembly: GCF_046026985.1. Taxonomy (NCBI): domain Bacteria; kingdom Pseudomonadati; phylum Pseudomonadota; class Betaproteobacteria; order Burkholderiales; family Burkholderiaceae; genus Paraburkholderia; species Paraburkholderia sp. RL18-101-BIB-B. The sequence goes on along the minus strand of NZ_JARESV010000052.1, from coordinate 46,762 downwards.
TTGACGCACTTCCGCCGGCTTCGCGCCGAGCAGCCTGGCGAGACGGCGATCCGAGAAGCCGCTTTGCTTCAGATACTTCAGCTCTTCCTTCGAGAGGCTCGCGAGCGTGCGGCCTGCCAGCGCCTTTTCCTTCAGGATGATCTGTTCGATCTGCGCGAGGAACCACGGGTCGATCGAGGTCTCTTCGAAAATCTCTTCGGCCGTCATGCCGACACGGAACGCGTCGCCCACGTACCAGATGCGATCCGGACCGGCTTCGCCGATCTCGCGGATGATCTCGTCGCGGTTATCGGTCTTTTCGTCCAGACCGTCGACGCCGACTTCCAGACCGCGTAGCGCCTTCTGGAACGACTCCTGGAACGTGCGGCCAATCGCCATCACTTCGCCGACCGACTTCATCTGCGTGGTCAGGCGTGAATCGGCTTCGCGGAATTTTTCGAACGCGAAACGCGGAATCTTGGTGACGACGTAGTCGATGGTCGGCTCGAACGATGCCGGCGTTTGACCGCCGGTGATTTCGTTCTTCAACTCATCCAGCGTATAGCCGACGGCGAGCTTGGCCGCGACCTTGGCGATCGGGAAACCGGTTGCCTTCGACGCCAATGCCGACGAGCGCGACACGCGCGGGTTCATTTCGATCACGATCATCCGGCCGTCTTTCGGATTGATCGAGAACTGCACGTTCGAACCGCCGGTATCGACGCCGATCTCGCGCAGCACCGCGAGCGATGCGTTACGCAGGACCTGATATTCCTTGTCGGTGAGCGTTTGCGCCGGCGCGACGGTGATCGAGTCGCCGGTGTGGATGCCCATCGGGTCCAGGTTTTCGATCGAGCAAACGATGATGCAGTTGTCCTTCTTGTCGCGGACCACTTCCATCTCGTACTCTTTCCAGCCGAGCAGCGACTCTTCGATCAGCAGCTCGCGCGTGGGCGACAGATCGAGACCGCGCTTGCAGATCTCTTCGAACTCGTCGCGGTTATACGCGATGCCGCCGCCCGAACCGCCCAGCGTGAACGACGGACGGATCACGACCGGATAGCCGCCGCTGCCCGTTTGCGCAGCGATCTCGGCCTGCACCTGGAGCGCTTCTTCCATGGAATGCGCGGTGCCCGATTTGGCCGAACCGAGGCCGATCTTGGTCATCGCGTCCTTGAACTTCTGGCGGTCTTCCGCCTTGTCGATCGCTTCCGGCGATGCGCCGATCAGCTCGACCTTGTACTTCTCCAACACGCCGTGCGCGTGCAGATCGAGCGCGCAGTTCAGCGCGGTCTGACCGCCCATCGTCGGCAGGATCGCGTCGGGGCGCTCCTTCGCGATGATGCGCTCGACCACTTCCCACGTGATCGGCTCGATGTAGGTCACGTCGGCCGTGTTTGGGTCGGTCATGATCGTCGCCGGATTGCTGTTGACGAGAATGACCTTGTAGCCTTCCTCACGCAGCGCCTTGCATGCCTGCGCGCCCGAGTAATCGAACTCGCACGCCTGGCCGATGATGATCGGACCCGCGCCGATGATGAGGATGCTCTTGATGTCTGTCCGCTTGGGCATAACGCTCTCGCTAATGTATTCCTGAATTCTTTCCGTCGGCGCGCGTCGCTGTGACGTTGCGCGCGCTTTGCTCTGTCTGGTGCGGCTCGCCGCGCGTGCGGCGCTGTATGTCGCGTGTGCGTCGATGACGCGCACCACAGAGCGGCGCGAGCCGCGCGCCGCCGAGACTTGTAAGCCGCTTTATGCCGCTGCGGTCTTGCCGGCCTTCTTCGTATCCATCAAACCCGTGAAGCGATCGAACAGATAGGCGATGTCATGCGGACCTGGCGACGCTTCCGGGTGACCCTGGAAGCAGAACGCCGGCTTGTCGGTCAGCGCGAAGCCCTGCAGCGTGCCGTCGAACAGCGAGACGTGCGTGGCGCGGGCGTTGGCGGGCAGCGTGTCGGCATCGACCGCGAAACCGTGGTTCTGCGACGTGATCACCACGCGGCCGTCGTCCAGATCTTTCACCGGATGGTTCGCGCCGTGGTGGCCGGTCTTCATCTTCATGGTTTTGGCGCCGACCGCGAGGCCCATGATCTGATGGCCGAGACAGATGCCGAAGGTCGGAATGCCGCGCTCGATCAGCTCCTTCGTGGCGCGAATCGCGTAGTCGCACGGTTCCGGGTCGCCCGGGCCGTTCGACAGGAAGATGCCGTCCGGATTGAGCGCGAGCGCGTCAGCGGCGCTGGCTTGCGCCGGCAGCACGGTGACGTGGCAGCCGCGTTCGGCCAGCATGCGCAGGATGTTGTATTTGACGCCGTAGTCGAACGCCACCACGCGATACTTCGGCGCCTTCTGCGTGCCGTAGCCTTCACCCAGACGCCATTCGGTCTGGGTCCACTCGTAGGTTTCCTTCGTCGACACGACCTTCGCCAGGTCCATGCCCGAGAGGCCCGGGAACGAGCGGGCGAGTTCGATTGCCTTGGCTTCGTCGTCCGAGCCGGCGAGGATCGCGCCGTTCTGTGCGCCCTTGTCGCGCAGAACGCGCGTCAGCATGCGGGTGTCGAGACCGGCGATGGCGACCACGCCTTCGTCCTGCAGATATTGCGAGAGCGTGCGCTCCATGCGGAAGTTCGACGCGAGAACCGGCAGATCGCGAATGATCAGGCCGGCGGCATGGACTTTCGTAGCTTCAACGTCTTCGGCGTTCACGCCGACGTTACCGATATGCGGATACGTGAGGGTCACGATCTGGCGCGCGTAGCTCGGGTCGGTCAGGATTTCCTGATAGCCGGTGATAGCGGTGTTGAACACGACTTCGCCGATGGTGTGCCCGGGGGCGCCGATCGAGTAACCACGAAAGACCGTGCCGTCGGCGAGCGCGAGCAGAGCGGGAGAAAATGACGGCAACACGGGAGACTCCTTGGGGAACACCCTGTTGCCGACCTGTCTATCCGACTGCGAGCCGCAGCGAAACGCATCCGGGATGCGCGCGCAGACTCGCTCGCGAACTGCCGTTGACGTTGCAAGAGGCGCGATGGGTCCATTGTGTGGACGGATCGGCTGGGGGCGGGGCCCTGCTTGCTACGCCGGTGGCGCGCGGCGGATGAACGGTATGGGAGAGGTAGGCGCTAGGGTGCGGGTTGATAAGCTCAAACCTTGGAATTATAGCGTGAAACTACCCTTCCCTCCAAATCCGAGATGGCTTCGACTCGTGGGACGGCGCGGCTCGAAATCGCTCAAAGCCTTGCTGCGGCAGGTGCGGACGGCGCTCCGCGGCGTTTCCATGAGCGCCAATCGGGATAGTGCCGGCAGATGGGGCGCGACCGACGAAGCGGCGCACCGGCCGGGCTCAAGCGTCCTGTTCGGCGGGGATTTCGGCCGGACGAACCAGCTTGCGGCCCGGCAATATGTACCAGATCGCGCTCAACACCTGCAGCGCGACCAGAATGCCCCATGCGGTCAGATGCGCGGCCGCCGGATAATGGCCGCCGCTCGCCGGCCAACGCGACAGCACCGCGCCGACGCCGATCTGAAAGCCGAAAATCAGCAGGAAGATGATTAACGTCAGTGTGGTATTCACGCGGCCGATCATCTGCGCCGGGAAGTGCCGGGTCATGACCGCGTAGCTGAGAATGCCAGTGCCGCCGAAAATCCCGTACGCCGCCCATAACAGACTCGCGGGCAGCGGCGCCTTGAACATGATCAGCAACTGCGTCAGAACGTACAGCGCCATGCCGATGCCGCAAAACGCATGGAGTGAGATGCCGCGCCGCTCGAGACTGCGCGCCGCCGCGCCGAAGCCCACGCAACCGGCCATCATCGCGAAACCGAGAATCGACACGAGCGCGGCGGCCTCGCGCGGCTCGAAGCCTTGCACGTCACGCAGCCACGCGCCGACCCAAAGCGACTGCATCGCGTAAAAGACGCCTTGCGTGACGACCGAGAACGACGCGACTTTCCAGAACGCCGCACTGCGCAGGATATGCAGCGTGCCTTTGAACTGGGCGCCAATACTGGCCTGGTGATGGGCTTCTTTCGTGTCCGGCGCGAGCGTCCACTGCGCCAGCGCGACCAGCACGGTCAGCAAACCCAGTCCGATGCAGACCACGCGCCAGCTTGCGAACGTCAGGACCCACGTCAGCGGCGAGCCAACCATCACGCCGCCGAAGCCGCCGATCGCCATCACCAGACCGTTCATCAATGGCAGGCGCGCCGCGGCGAAGTGCTGCGCCAATGCCTTGAACGCGGCGCCAAGACAGACAGAAACGCCGACGCCGATCAGCAGTCGCCCCACCATCATCATGCCGACGCTATGCGCGGCGCCGAACACCCAGATGCCGAGCGCCGCAAACAGCAGCGTGACGGCCGTGACTCGTCGCGCGCCGTAGTGGTCCAGCAGCACGCCGGCCGGAATCTGGGCGCCCGCGAAACCGAGGAAATAAAGACTGGTGAGCAAGCCCAAATCCGCAGCCGACAAACCCAGATCGTGCGTTATGAACGGCGCAAAGCCGAGATTGACGCCGCGGAACACGTAGGAAACGAAATACCCGGCGGAGAACAGCAAAAAGACGCGCAACTGGGTCGACGACATGAGCTTTGAATTAGGCGGCTGGCCGAATGGGTTTGGGCGAAGCACGAAAGATAAAGGAAAAGCGCTCGCTTTGCGCGAAATGATCTGCACAATGAAAAACGCCGTCACCACAGGTGACGGCGTTGGAAAAAGCACGGTGCGTGATCGGAGCGCAATTCATGCGCTGCCCCCGCAACGCATGTGGTCACTACCGTCTGAGCCGCTATTGGTCTACTTACCCTTCTTCGCGTTGGCCACGGTCTTCGGGCGGCTCTCTGCCGCAGCCTTCGACGCCTTGCTGGACGTGGAAGCCGACACCTTGGTCACCTTGCCCTTATTGGCGCCGGATGCAGTCGGCTTGCTGACCTTGCCTACCGGGTCGGAGACTTTCACCACCTCTGTCCGGCCACGACCCTTCTTCTTATCGTAGCGCGAATCACTGCGCGTGTCTGCGACGCGGGTGCCGATCTTCTCGACTCCGCCGCCTTGCACGTCGGTCGCGATGCGCTCCGGACCCGGCTCGCTCGGCATCGCCTTGCCGACCGGCACGTGCAGCACGATCACCTGGCCGCGCGACACGCTGTCGCGATGCGTGCGGTTCCATGCCTTCAACTGGCCGACCGACACGCCGTAGCGCACGGCAATGGCGGCCATCGACTGATTACGGCGCACGCGGATCAGCATCTTGCGCGTATCGGGGACGTCGGGCTCCATCGCCAGCACGGCGCTTTCAGCCACGTCTGCGCTGATGTCTTCGTCGTCGTCCGAACCGCGCGGCACCACGATCGTGGAGCCGGGTTTCAAACGCATGCCGACCGGAATCTTGTTCACTTCCATCAGCGTGTCGGCATCGACACTGATCTTCTGCGCGATCGCCGCGGGTGTCGCGCGTTCGGTGACCGTGTACGTGGTCCACGACGACAGCGAGCCGGAGTACGTCTTCAGATTGCGCTCGAAGGCGCTGGCGTTGTCGAACGGCAGCAGGATCTGCGGCTGCGTCGCGCCGAGAATCACCGGCTTCCTGAACGACGGGTTCAGCGAGCGGAATTCGTCTGCGGACAGATTCGAGAGCTTGGCAGCCATGTCCACGTCGATGTCGTGCGAGGTGGTCACCGTCACGAAATACGGGTGGTTCGGAATGGACGGCAGCGTGAGCCCGTACATCTGCGGGTTCATCACGATGTTCTTCACCGCCTGCAGTTTCGGCACGTAGTTGCGCGTCTCGTTCGGCATGCGCAGGCTCAGATAGTCGGTGGGCAAGCCCGCCGCTTCGTTGCGCGCAATCGCGCGCTGCACGTTGCCCTCGCCCCAGTTGTACGCCGCGAGAGCCAACTGCCAGTCGCCGAACATGTCATGCAGACGCGACAGATAGTCGAGCGCGGCGCTGGTCGAGGCCAGCACGTCGCGGCGCTCGTCCTGCCACATGTTCTGCTTGAGGTTGTAGGTGCGGCCCGTGCCCGGCATGAACTGCCACATGCCGGCCGCCTTCGCCACCGACAAAGCCTGCGGGCTATACGCCGATTCGATGAACGGCAGCAACGCGAGCTCGGTCGGCATATGGCGCGCCTCGAGCTCTTCGACGATGTGGTACAGGTACTTTTGCGAGCGCTCGGTCATGCGCTGCACGTAATCGGGACGCTGCGCATACCAGTTGACCTGCATGTCGACGAGGTCGGTTTGCAGGTCCGGCATCTGGAAACCACGGCGAATACGGCCCCACAGGTCGGCGTCGGCGCTCGTCAACTGAGTGACGGAGCCCTGGTCGACATTGATCGTCTCTTTGGCGGTGGCTGTCTTGCGAAGGGCGTCGGCTACGGCTTGCTGACTGGCGGGGCTTGTTGCGGTGTTCGGAATACTCGTCGTCGGTCCCTGGCTCGCGCAAGCGGCGAGCGTCAGGACCAGCAACGCACTAAAGATAAATCGCATGAACGTCTCGGCTTCCACAAGGGCTGGAATTTGCAGCCGATAGTACGAAACGGCAACGTTTACGTCAATCGGAAAATTACGAAAAAATCAAGTAAATCTTGGGCTTGGCGAATTTTTCCGATTCATCGCGTGAGGAATACCCTTCCTGAGATCGGGTCACCGGAAGCGGTTTTTCCATTCGCGCATCAAAGTAAAGGCCGTCAATCGATCCGGCACCTTCTCGTGCAACTGTTCCCGCAAGCTCGCCTGCACCGCTGGATCGCCGGCGCGCAAAAACGGATTCACGGCGCGTTCATGGGCGATCGTGGTGGGCAGCGTGGGCACGTCGCGCGCGCGCAGTTCGCTCGCTTTGTCCCGCCAGGCCTGCAGTTCGGCGTTGCCCGGCTCGCACGCGAGCGCGAAGCGGATATTCGACAGCGTGTACTCGTGCGCGCAGTGAACCTCGGTCGCGCCGGGCAGTGCGGCGAGCGCATCCAGCGAGGCGAGCATCTGCTTCGGCGTGCCTTCGAACAGCCGGCCGCAACCGCAGGCGAACAGCGTGTCGCCACAAAACACGTGCGGCGTGCCTTGCGGGTCGGCCGCCTGGAAATAGGCGATGTGGCCGCTCGTGTGACCCGGCACGTCGAGTACGCTCAATTCGAGCGCGGGCGCCGCAATCGACACATGATCGCCATTTTTCAGACGGCGCGTGAGATGCTCGATCGCTTCACCGGCGGGGCCGTAGACGGGCACGGCCTGGCCATTCAGCAGATCGGCCACCCCGCCGACGTGGTCTTGATGATGGTGCGTGAGTAAAATAGCGCTCAGCCGCCAGCCCCGTTTCGCCAGATAGGCTTTTACGGGGGCGGCCTCACCCGGATCGACGACCGCCGCGTGGTGTCCGTCGGAAACGACCCAGATGTAATTGTCATCAAACGCCGGGACCGGTACGTACTCGAGCGCATTCATAGGCGACGCATTCTTTGATATGACTGACCGAGCGATTATAGACTGGCCCGCCTGGACCGACTCGCCACCTGGCCGATACGTACTCGAATGGGAGCAAACCCAACTCGACCGCGTGGTGTCGGACGTGTTCGGTTACCATGCGCTGCAACTCGGCCTGCCGCAACTCGACGCGCTGCGCGAGAACCGCATGCCGTGCCGCGGACTCGTGCTCGACGCCGCGAGCGGGGCGAGCGCGCCGTATGCTTTTCCGCGCGGCGCGGGGCACGTTGGCAATGGCAATCGCAACGGTTCGAGCAGCAATTCGGGCAGCGGCGCGGCGCAAGGCGCACTCGCGGGCCTGCCGGCGCCGGCCGGACGCAGTGCCGTATGGTGCGACCTGCTGGACCTGCCGTTCGAAGCGCAAAGCGTCGATCTGATCGTGATGCCGCACACGCTGGAATTCACGAGCGACCCGCACCGTCTGCTGCGCGAAGCCGAGCGCGTGCTGATGCCCGAAGGCCAGTTGATCATTCTCGGCTTCAATTCGCTGTCGCTCTGGGGCGCGCGGCAATCGGTCGGCAAGATGACCGGCCGGCCTTTCGTGCCGGCGGCCGTCGACCTGATCGCCTTCACCCGGCTGAAAGACTGGATCAAGCTGCTGGGCTTCGACCTTGAACGCGGGCGCTTCGGCTGCTATCGTCCGCCGCTTGGCAGCGAACAATGGCTCGCCCGCTACGGCTTCATGGAAGCCGCCGGCGACCGCTGGTGGCCGATTTTCGGCGCCACCTACATGATCAAGGCGATCAAGCGCGTGCGCGGCATGCGTCTCGTCGGCCCGCTGAAAGTGAAGAAACCCGTCCTCGCCGCGGGCCTCGCGCCCGCCGCCACACCGAATACACGCAACCACACTCAATGACTTCCGATCTCATCGACATTTATACCGACGGCGCCTGCAAGGGCAACCCCGGCCCCGGCGGCTGGGGCGCGTTGCTGCGCTTCGGCGACCAGGAAAAAGAACTGTTCGGCGGCGAAGCCAACACCACCAACAACCGCATGGAACTGATGGGCGTGATCGCCGCGCTCGAAGCGCTGAAGCGGCCCTGCAAGGCGGTCGTGCACACCGACTCGCAATACGTGCAGAAAGGCATCAGCGAATGGATCCACGGCTGGAAAAAGAAAGGCTGGATCACCGCCGCGAAGCAGCCGGTCAAGAACGCCGACTTGTGGAAGCGGCTCGATGCGCTCGTCGCGCAACACGAAATCGAGTGGCGCTGGGTGCGTGGGCACAACGGCCACCCGGAGAACGAGCGCGCCGACCAGCTGGCCAATCGCGGCGTCGCGTCACTCGCGCAGATGTAATTCCTGCTGCGACGGCCGCGCCGGCTAACCGCGCGCGCCATTTTTTTGCTGCAATTATCTTTGCCAGGCTAATCCGACATGCGTCAACTCATCCTCGATACCGAAACCACCGGCCTGAATGCCCGCACCGGCGACCGGATTCTCGAACTCGGCTGTGTCGAGCTGGTGAACCGCCGGCTCACCGGCAACAACCTGCACTTCTACATCAACCCGGAACGCGACAGCGATCCGGGCGCCTTGGCCGTTCACGGCCTGACCACCGAATTTCTGAGCGACAAGCCAAAGTTCGGCGAGATCGCCGACCAGTTCCGCGACTTCATCCAGGGCGCGGACCTGATCATTCACAACGCACCGTTCGACATCGGCTTTCTCGATGTCGAGTTCGCGTTGCTGGGCTTGCCGCAGGTGAGCACCTACTGCGGCGAAATCATCGACACGCTGGCGCGCGCCAAGCAGATGTTCCCCGGCAAGCGCAATTCACTCGACGCGCTGTGCGACCGCTTCGGCATCAGCAACGCGCACCGAACGCTGCACGGCGCCCTGCTCGACTCGGAACTGCTCGCCGAAGTCTATCTGGCGATGACGCGCGGCCAGGAAAGCCTCGTCATCGACATGCTCGGCGAGTCGCATGCCGGTGGCGATGCGCACGCGCCGCGCATCGCGATCAGTTCGCTGGATCTGGTCGTGATCGCCGCCAGCGACGACGAACTTGCTGCGCACCGGGCGGTGCTCGACGGTCTCGACAAGGCGATCAAGGGCACGAGCGTGTGGCGCCTCGAATCTGCGCCCGCCGCGGATGAGCAAACCGCTTAAAAAGTACTGGACGAGGCCGAAAATCCCTGACATAATTCGGCTCTCTTCGGGTGGTTAGCTCAGCGGTAGAGCACTGCCTTCACACGGCAGGGGTCACTGGTTCGATCCCAGTACTACCCACCAGAATTTTGGTGTGTCGATCACCGAAGACTAAAGGGCTCACGTAGAAATGCGTGAGCCCTTTTTCATTTCGTGGTTTGGCGTGTGAAAACCGTACGGAATGCCAGGCAGATTCCGGCGCTCAACGTCCGCCTCAGCCGTCAACTCCGGATCTTCGTACGTTTGCGGACGCCAGATACTGCTGATATAGTTGGCGCTCGGGCATTCGCCCCGTCAATTTCCTTCACTTCATTCGACCATAGGGAGGCGCCACATGTTTGCAATGCGTATCGCCGTCCCCGGCATGGTCTCGCGAGCGGTTTCGCGATCTTAATTCATCCGATTAAGTCGCCGAATCGCCGTTCACGTGGTGTCGCCTGAAAAGGCACTCCGCGCAATTCCCAGACAGTCCGCAGTTCAATCGCCGGTGCATTCCGGCGCGTTTTGACTGTCTCGTCCTTTCGCTTCTGACTGGAACCTCGGTGCGCTCATGCGCCACCGGGTCGTGGCAAATGACCAGAAAAAAACTCGACTTTCGTGGACAAGCCTTCAAAGATGTCCTCGGCTTTACCTTCCATCACTGGGCGCAGCAGCCCTGGCGCATCGTCGTCATTACGGCGCTGGTGCTGCTCTCGGCGTTGGCCGACGTACTCACGCCGATGTTCGCCGGACGCCTCGTCGATGCCATCGCATCCGGCGCGGCCAGCGACGCCGTCGCCTGGCATGCGGCGATCACGGCCTTCTGCGTGCTGGGCGCGCTCGGCCTCGGCGCCACATTGCTGCGGCAAGGCGTGTACTTCAACATCATCCGGCTCACGCTCAAGATGATGAGCGAGATCGCCGCGAATGCGTTTCATCGCGTGCAACGCTTTTCGACCGACTGGCACGCCAACAGCTTCGCCGGCTCGACGGTGCGCAAGATCACCCGCGGCATGTGGGCGCTCGACCTGCTCAACGACACGCTGCTGATCGCCCTGTTGCCGTCGCTCGTGATGCTGGTCGGCGCGACGGTTCTGCTCGGCTGGCGCTGGCCGATGATGGGCGCGGTCGTCGGCATCGGCTCGGTGCTGTATATCGCGGTGACCGTGGCCATGTCGCTCGGCTTTGTCGCGCCGGCCGCGCGCCTCGCGAATGCGTGGGACACGCGCATGGGCGGCGCGCTCGCCGACGCGGTCAGCTGCAACGGCGTGGTCAAGGCGTTCGGCGCGGAAGAGCGGGAAGAAGTGCTGCTGTCGCGCGTGATCGGCAAGTGGCGGCACCGCACACGCCGCACGTGGATGCGCGGCACGATCAACGGCGGCGTCCAGGGTGGCATGCTGGTGGCGATTCAGGCCGCGATCCTCGGCGCCGCGCTGCTGCTGTGGGCGCGCGGCGAAGCCGGCGTCGGCGACATCACGTTCGCGCTGACCATGTTCTTCATGCTGCAAGGCTATCTGCGCGACGTGGGCATGCACATCCGCAACCTGCAACGCTCGGTCAACGACATGGAGGAACTGGTATCGCTGGAGAGCCAGCCGCTGGGTATCGAAGACCGTGCCGGCGCGGGTCCGATCGCGATCGGCAAAGGCGAGATCCGTTTCGAGCACGTGACCTTCCACTACGAAACGAACGGCCAGCCGCTTTACGACAACTTCTCCGTGCGCATTGCGCCGGGCGAACGCGTCGGATTGGTCGGGCATTCGGGCTCGGGGAAGACTACGTTCATCAAGCTGATCCAGCGCCTCTACGACATTTCGGAAGGCCGGATCACGATCGACGGTCAGGACATCGCCCGGGTGCGGCAGGCGTCGTTGCGCAGCCAGATCGCGATCGTTCAGCAGGAGCCGGTGCTGTTTCACCGCTCGCTCGCCGAGAACATCGCGTATGCGCGGCCCGGTGCGAGCCGCGCCGAGATCGAGCGCGCCGCGAAGCTCGCGAGCGCGCACGACTTCATCGCGGCGCTGCCCAATGGCTATGACACGCTGGTCGGTGAACGCGGCGTCAAGCTCTCGGGCGGCGAACGTCAGCGCGTCGCCATCGCGCGGGCGTTTCTCGCCGACGCTCCGATCCTGATTCTGGACGAAGCGACGTCGAGCCTCGACAGCGAAAGCGAAGTGCTGATCCAGCAGGCCATGGAGCGGCTGATGATGGGCCGCACTACGCTGGTGGTGGCGCACCGTCTTTCCACCGTGCGTGCGCTGGACCGGCTGCTGGTGCTGGATAAGGGCAAGGTAATCGAGGAAGGCAGCCACGAAGCGCTCATCAGGCTCGAGAACGGCCTGTACCGGCGGTTGTTCGAGCGTCAGGCGCTGGAGCTGATCAAAGGGCTGGGTGAGCCGGAACTCACGACGACTCGGGCCGCGCGGCCGAACGCGAACCGGACCGACGATTCCAGCTTGCTGGTCGGGAAGTGATTTGAAGGGGGCGCGTGGAAGGTCAACTGGAAACCGCTAGTATGCTGGCGGCGCTTTCGGTTGGCGTTCCACCGCCCATTTTTTACGAGCGCGAGCGTGGGTTCAAGCGCGTAAGCGCAAGCGGCTGGTCAGCACCAACCGCCCAAACGCCAACGCGCCCGCGCCGGAGTTAAACCACGCCCGCAGGCAACCCCACACCACGCGCCATCCCTGTCGCCGCAAACACCATCAGCACCATCAAAATCGTCTGTATCACGCTATAGCGTGCGTAGGAGCGCGCCTTGCGCAGATCCGGCGCCGCGCCTTTCCTGATCGCTGCGCGCCAGCGCATCAGCGCGAGCATCGACGGGACTTCGAGGATGAGAATAATCACGAGCAGCGTCATCTTGAGATGAAAGAGCGGCTCGTGGAGATAGTAGTCGGCGCCCTTTTCGAAACCGCCGAAAGCGCGCATCAATCCGGTGACGATCAGCACCAAGGCCGAGATGCCCCACCCTGTATCCGCCCGGAACACGGAGCGCAGCGCGGCAGGCACGGTGGCGCGGCGGAGCGCCCACGTGCGCCGCAGAATCGACGCGAGCGCGAAGCCATAAGCAAGCAGATGGATGGCGGCAATCAACCAGCGAACCAGCATAGCGACTCCTGCAAAGGACGCGATACGATCGTTGTGTGTCTCACTCGCCCGCGCTGAAGCGCCGGGCGCCATGACTTCATTATCGACTACGGCTCAATCTACAACGCCTGCTTCGGCCACGGGGTGTGGCCGACTGCACAAATCGGCAGACTCAGACCTGCTGCAAGGATGTGTCAAGCGCGCGGGCGGCGACGCGATCGCCCTCGGTCGTCAGCGCGGTGCGGAATACGGTTTGCCGGTTGTGCCCCGCGGCGGCCGGCGAATCCCACAGCAACTCGATCTTCGGACGGCGCCCAAAGGCGCCGTGTGCCAGCGACGGCGCAGCGGCCGAGCCCAGCGACGCGCCGGACCCTGCCGGCTCGCCTGCGGTGCCGAACGCGACCGTGGGAGTGGGCGTCGGCGTCGTTCGCACGCCCTGCCCGGCCGCCCAGCGCACGGACAATTCGCGCGCGTCGTACTGTCCCACCTTGCGACGCTCCGCCCACACGATCACCGTCCGCGTGACCGGATCGAGCGCGATCGCATAGCGGCCGATCGCGAAACGGCGCGCGGCGATATTGGTGCGCCATAGCGCGCGCGGCCGGCAGATCCACAGCACGGCCGCATACAGCGCCGGCGCGGCCAACAACCAGCCGTTGGAAGCTGCCACCGCGTTGGCGGCACGCCGCCAGCCGGCGCTCGCGGTAAACGCGCCGACCGACCAGACCGCAAACAGGAACCCGAGGAAAGCGAACAGACGCAGCGCCTGCCGCAGCCATTGCGGCAGCGGATGAAACGGGCGCTCGGCCACGGCGCGCGCGCCCGGCAGGAAGATCAGCAGGAACAGGAAAACGAGGTTGATGCACGCCCACGGCGAGGACAGCATGGCCAGCAGCGACGCACCCGCATCCAGGTCCGCCATCGAAAAAAGCCAGCGAGCAAGGATCACGAGACCGATGGCGCGCAACGCGAAAATCGTTCCGGCGCCGGGCGCCGCGTTCGCACGCGTCTCTTTCGTTCTCGGCAAGGCATCCTCCTGTCGTCGGCGGCGCCGCAGCCAAATTTGCGGCAGGGCCATTATAGGGATATTACGGAGAGTGGCTCATTCTTACCGGCCGAAACCCGCACTTTCGTCCGCTGATTAAGAAAAACGCGGCGCGCCTGCAACAACGCCCCGTGGGCAAGTGCCGCACGGGGCGTTGCTGGCGGCCGCCGGAGCGCCTGAAAGCGCTCCTCGAGCCGATGCGACTTTTTTTACTTGCCGCGCATCACGTCGATTAGCTGGCGTTGACTTCGCGCAGCACGGTGCGATGCTTCTGGCGCAGCAGTTCTTCGTAGGTGGCGACGTAGTTCTTCGCCATCACCTTCGACGAGAAGCGCGACTCGAACGCCTTGCGCACACCGGCGCGCGACAGCGTGTGCAGACGCTTGACTGCGGCGACCGCGCTGATTTCGTCTTCGACGACGAAGCCCGACACGCCGTTTTCGATCACTTCCGGCACCGAACCGCGGTTAAACGCGATCGCCGGCGTACCGCACGCCATCGCTTCGATCATGACCAGACCGAAGGGCTCCGGCCAGTCGATCGGGAACACCAGTGCATGCGCGTTGCCGAGGAACTCACGCTTTTCGGCTTCGCCGATTTCGCCGATGTACTCGACGTGCGGGAGCGCCATTAGCGGCTTGATCACTTCTTCGTAATAGGCGCGGTCGGCCTTGTCGATCTTGGCGGCGACCTTGAGCTTCATGCCTGCCTGGCCGGCGATGCGGATCGCGCGGTCGAGGCCCTTCTCCGGCGAGACGCGGCCGAGGAAAGCGAGGTAGCCCGGCTCGACGTTGGCGATCGGCGTGAGCACGTTTTCCGGCAGGCCGTGATAGACGGTTTGCAGCCAGTTCGCCTGTTGCAGCGGAATGCGCTGGTTGTCCGAAATCGACACCACCGGCACGTCGCTGAACGTATTGAAGATCGGCTGCAGTTCCGGCAGATCGAGACGGCCGTGCAGCGTGGTCAGGAACGGCACCGGCTGGCGCGCGAACAGCGAGAACGGGTAGTAGTCGATGTGGAAATGCAGCACGTCGAATTCGTCCGCGCGGCGGCGCACTTCTTCGAGCAGCAGCATGTGCGGCGCCATCACGTCGCGGATGGTCGGGTCGAGGCGCAGCGCCTGCGGCCAGAAGGCTTCGAGTTTCGCCGAGGTTTGCGAATCGCCGCTCGCAAAGAGCGTGACGTCGTGCCCCTGCTCGACCAAAGCTTCAGTCAGATAGGACACCACGCGTTCCGTACCACCGTACAGCTTGGGAGGAACCGCCTCGTGCAACGGAGCGATTTGAGCGATTCGCATATGAAGAACTCCTCGTAAAAAATCAGGCAAAAGTACTGCGTTTGGTAAAAGCGACTCGCTTGCTCGCCAGGGCAGTCTGGCCGGAATATGCCGGCGCGGGCCTGATTCTTTCGAGAAATCCTGCGATGGATCGCTTGGGTAGTGAGCCCAGACCAGTGATCAATGTCTGCGCATGTGCCGGTAAACGCACACATGACACCTACGTTGACAAACTGTCAGAAAATTCGGCGGGCCTACAGAGCATGCATTATCAATGCCGGGATTCTCGCTGCACCACAACATTTCAAAGTCTTTACGTTGTTACAAAGGCGAAACACTTTGCAAACCCTTGTTTTCTAAGACAGTTCTACAGTGGCAACTGGCTTGCGACATGGACCGCCGAGGTGGCGTCGTAAGCTCCTGCGTCAACTTTGCCGGCAAGCGTTGAAGAAATGCCGCATCGCGGTTGAATGCAATTTGTAATTATATCCCGAAAAGTTCCGCAGCCTGCGTGAACCCTGACCCCATAGACGGGTCGAGTAGCAGTAGGTCGCGGACGTCTATCGCGAAATCAATCGCGCCAAGGCCCGGATACACAGGGCGCAATCGCTTTTGCATGTTTACAATGCGAAGCATCGGCTTCGCGGCGAACCTTTTCCATGTGGCCTACGCTTTGCATGCACAACCCGAAACACATCGACCTCACGATCAATTGGAACATTTAACCATCGCCCAGCGTAATGCCCAGAACGCAAAGCTCGCGAGCTATGCGCACCGGCCTCTTGCGTTCCTTTTCCGCTTTATCCGCCGCCATCCGCTCGCGCATGCGATCGTCCTGTGCAGCGTGTTTGCGGCCGTGGGCTGTGCGCTCGCTTCGCAATACGCGATTAAACACCTGATCGACGTGCTCGGCGAAGGCCGGCATCATCCCGGCCCGCTGTGGGGGGCGTTCGCCATCCTGGTCGGCCTGATCGCCGCCGACAACATGCTGTGGCGGGTCGGCGGCTGGGTCGCCGCGCATACGTTCGTCGCCGTGACCGGCGACCTGCGGCGCGACCTGTTTCAGTATCTGAGCGGACACTCGCCAACGTACTACTCCGAGAAGCAGCCGGGCATGCTCGCGAGCCGGATCACGGCGACCTCGAACGCGGTCTACACGGCGGAGAACACCACCGCGTGGAACGTGCTGCCGCCGTGCATCGCGGTGCTCGGCGCGATCGTCATGATCATCGCGGTGAATCCGCTGATGGCCTGTGGCCTGATGCTGTGCTCGGCCATTCTGTCGGTCGTGCTGTACAAGCTGGCCGGCCGCGGCTCGGCGCGCCATCATCATTTCGCCACCAAGGCGGCGTCGGTGGACGGCGAGCTGGTCGACGTGATCAGCAACATGGGCCTCGTGCGCGCCTTCGGCATGACGTTTCGCGAGCAGCAGCGGTTCGGCGCAACGGTCAAGGCCGAGATGGACGCGCGCCAGCAGAGCCTGCTGTATCTGGAAAAGCTGCGTCTGCTGCACGCGGTGATCACCGCGCTGCTGTCGGCGGGCCTGCTGGGCTGGGCGCTCTGGCTGTGGGATCAAGGCAAGGCGACCTCGGGCGACATCGTGCTCGTCAGCTCGCTCGGTTTCACGATCCTGCACGGCACGCGCGACCTGGCCGTGGCGCTCGTCGACGTCACGCAGCACGTGGCGCGTCTCGCTGAAGCCGTGCGCACGCTGCTGGAGCCGCACGGCATGCCGGATCGCGACGGTGCGACCGAACTCGTGCCGCAAGGCGGCCGCATCGATTTCGAAAGCGTGACGTTCGCTTACCCGCGCCGCCGCCCGATTCTCGATCACTTCGACCTGCATATCGAACCCGGCCAGCGCGTCGGCCTGATCGGCAAGTCGGGCGCGGGCAAATCCACCGTGCTGGCGCTGCTGCAGCGTTTCTACGAGACGCAAGGCGGCGCGATCAGGATCGACGGCCAGGACATCGCCACGATCACGCAGGACAGCCTGCGCCACACGATCGCGCTGGTCCCGCAGGACATCTCCCTGTTCCATCGCACGGTGTACGAGAACATCGCCTACGGGCGCCCGGAGGCGAGCCGCGAAGAAGTGCTCGCGGCCGCGCGCGAGGCGCGCTGCGCGGACTTCATCGAGGCCATGCCGGAAGGCTACGACACGATCGTCGGCGACCGCGGCGTGAAGCTCTCGGGCGGCCAGCGTCAGCGGATCGCGATTGCACGCGCGATCCTGAAGAACGCGCCGATCCTGCTGCTCGACGAAGCCACCTCGGCGCTCGACAGCGCGTCGGAAGAAGCGATCCAGAAGGCGCTCGACCGGCTGATGGTCGGCCGTACGGTGGTGGCGATCGCGCACCGTCTGTCGACGCTGAACAACTTCGACCGGATCATCGTGATGAGCGCCGGCAAGGTCATCGACGACGGCAGTCCGGAAGAACTACGCCAGCGTCCCGGCCTGTATCGCGATCTGCTCACCAAGCAGTATGGCAAGGGCCACACGCTGCACATCGGCGGAAAGAAGGTCGACGAACAGCACGTGGTCTGAACCCGCGCGGCAGGCTTCGAGCCGCGAGCCGTCACCGCCTAACGAAAAGCCGCTCTCGAGCGGCTTTTTCTTTTACACGCGCTGCAAGCAGCCTCGAACGCAACCTACCCGGCCTGAGTTTCGCGCGCCGCCTTTCTCCCCGACACGGCGCGCGCCTTCCCGCTTCGGGTGCTCTTTGCACCAGCGACGCCCTGCAAATCGCGCATGAAGTTATCGCGCCACACCGACACATTGTTCTCGCGCAACTGCACCATCATGTCGCGATGGCGCGCCTGACGCTCCGCGAGCGGCATGCCGAGCGCGCGCGCGAGCGCCTCGGCCATGCCGTCGATATCGACCGGATTGACGATCAGCGCTCCATCCAGTTCCTGCGCGGCGCCGGCAAAGCGCGACAGCACGAGCACGCCGGGATTCTCGGGATCCTGCGCCGACACATACTCCTTGGCGACGAGGTTCATGCCGTCACGCAACGGCGTGACATAGCCGACGTGCGCGGTGCGGAACAGCGCGGCCAGCACCGAGCGCTCGTACTGCTTGTGGATGTAGAGAATCGGCGTCCAGTCCAGTTCGGCGAAGCGTCCGTTGATGCGCCCCGACTCGCCTTCGAGCTGCAAGCGGATATCCTGGTACGCGTGCATGTCGGCGCGCGTCGGCGGCGCGATCTGCAGGAAGGACACCTTGTTGCGTTGCGCGGCCGCGTGTTCGAGCAGCCGCTCGAAGGCACGAAAACGCTCGACCAGTCCCTTCGAATAATCGAGCCGGTCCACGCTCATGATCAGCTTGCGCGAATGCAGCGTCGCCTTCATCGTGCGCACCGGTTTGCCGCGCTCACCCGCTTTCGCGAGTTCGGCGATCTCGTCCGGATAGACGCCGATCGGATACGCCGCCGCGCGCAGCGTGCGGCCGAACGCGTGGATCGTCAGCGGGCCTTGCGCCGATGCGTCGACCGTGCCGTTCGCTTCATTGACGATGTAGTCGCAGAACGCGCGCAGATCCGGCGCGGTCTGGAAGCCGAGCAGATCGAACGAACACAGCGCCTCGACGAGTTCGCGATGCGGCGGCACCGCCAGCAGCACCTGCGAAGCCGGAAACGGAATGTGCAGGAAAAAGCCGATGCGATTCTTCACGCCCGCCGCGCGCAACGCTTGCGCGAACGGAATCAGATGGTAGTCGTGGACCCAGATCACGTCGTCTTCGCGCAGCAGCGGCACGAGCTGTTGCGCAAGCCACGCATTGACGCGGCAATAGCCCTCGAAGTCGTGCCGGTCGTATTGCAGCAGGTCGGCGCGATAGTGGAACGCGGGCCACAGTGTGGCGTTCGAGAAGCCACGATAGTACTGATCGTAGTCGCGGCGCATCAGCGCGATGGTCGCGAAGGTCACCGGGCCGCGCTCCTCGACCTTGATCTGCGGCTGGCCTGAGGTGAGAACGTCGCCGCTCCAGCCGAACCACATGCCGCCGGTTTCCTTCAGCGCGTCGTACACGCCGACCGCCAGACCACCTGCCGCCGGGCCGCCCTCCGAGATTGGCGCAACCCGGTTCGATACGATGATCAGTCGACTCATGAAGCGCGATTCCCGATACGGTGCGTTGTTTGCTGCGAGCGACGCGGCGTGGTCATCATGCTGTGCGCGCCGCCGCGACGATCGATGCCAGCCAGTCGAGCAGGCCCGTCACCGAGCCGATGCGCGTATGCGCCATCGTCTCGCCCGGCCCGACCTTGATCGACACGCCGCCACGTTCGTTGACGACGGCGAAGCCCTTCTCGTCGGTCAGATCGTCGCCGGCAAAGACCGGCTTGCGGCCGACGAACGGCGGCTCGTCGAGGAACGCGCGCAGCGCGCGGCCCTTGTCGACATCTTTGGGTTTGATTTCGTAGACCATCTTGCCCGGCTGCAGCACGTAGGAGCCGGCGTAATCGGCCACCAGCCGCTCGGTCGCCTCGCGCGCCAGCGGCTCGCGATCCGGCGCATTCCGGTAGTGCAGCGCCACGGCCGCGCCCTTGATCTCGAGCAGCATGCCGGGGTTTTCGTTGACCACCTGCGCGAGCACCTGCTCCATGCGCAGCAGCCGCTCGTCATGGAAGCCAATGCGCTGCGTGTCGCCGTTCGCATCGCGCCGCTCGGCGCCGTGCAGACCGGCAATCGGCAGATCGGGCATGTTCAGAAAACTGTCGATGCTGTCGATACCGCGGCCCGACACGACCGCGACCGCGCCGTTCGTCAAACTGCGCAACTCGCTCAGCAAGTCGTTCACGCGAGGTTGCACCAGCACGCCGTCCGGCGTGGGGGCGAGTTCGACGAGCGTGCCGTCGAAATCGAAGAAAAATGCCGTCTCGCTCGGAGACAGAACAGCCGGAAGTGCTTGCATCGGTTAGTTTTGCCTTTCAGCCTTCTGCGGCCGGAAAAGTGTGCGCATCTTACCGCGCATCCACCAATTTTTCGAGAAAGTAAGGCTGGGCACAAGCCCAGCCGGGCGCCACACGCGAGCCTCGCCGGCGATTGCGTTCAAAACGGGAACAATCGGGCTTCACCCAGCTTTCAGCCGCCTGCGTCAAATTGCCTCGCAAACCGCCCGCCCGTGGGCTCTGCGCGACGCCATCGGCCAATTTGCGCTAAAGTCGCTGCCACGCGGATCATTGCCGTTACGACCATATTTGCACACTATGACCGCGCACGCGCCACACGCGCATCGAGCGGCGCCGCCATTCAATCGAGTCACTGAACCCTGCTTTGTTCCCGATCTTCTCATCCCGGCACCCGCAACTGCACCCCGCAATTTCACGCAGGCCGTGGTCCGCGCGCCTGTTTGCGGCGACGGTTATGCTGGGCGCGCTGACGGCGCTCGCCGGCTGCACGCATCGCACGGAAACGTGGCAATTGACCAATGTGACCGGTCACTTGCCTGACCTCGATTTCAAGCTGACCGGCGACGATGGCCGCCCCGTCAACGGCGATTCGTTCAAGGGCCGCGCCTCGCTCGTTTATTTCGGCTACACGCATTGTCCGGACGTCTGCCCTGAAACGATGGCCCGGCTGATGCAGGTGCTCGGCAAGCTCGGCCCCGACGCGCGGAAGGTGCGGATCCTGTTCATCACCGTCGATCCCGCGCGCGATACGGCGCAGGCTTTGCACGACTACGTCGGCGCCTTCGACTCGAAACATGCCGAGGGGCTGACCGGCACCGACTGGCAGATCGAGTCGCTCGCCAAGCGTTACCGCGTCGCCTATCAGATGGAAAAGCGCGATCCTTCCGGCAACTATGAAGTCACCCATAGTTCCGCCGTCTACGTGTTCGACAGCGAGGGCCACGCGCGCCTGCTGGCCACCGATCACGACACGCCCGATGCGATCGCGCAAGACCTGCGCCGCATCATCGATGACCGTTCCTGACCTTTCCCGAGTTCAACCATGTCGATCAAGATCAAAACGTTCGCTGCACTGAGTTGCGCCCTCGCCCTTTCGTTCGGTGCCGCATCGACCGCGCAAGCAGCGGGCGCCAACGCGATCAGCGCGAAAGACGCGTGGGTCCGCTGGCTGCCCAACAACCTGCCCGCCGCCGGCTATGTGACGCTCGTCAATGCGAGCGACAAACCAGTCGACCTCGTCGATATCTCCAGCAACGACTATGGCGATGCGATGCTGCATCAGACCGTGTCGAACGGTTCGTCGCAGAAGATGGTGATGGTCGACAAGCTGACGGTGCCCGCGCATGGCCAGGTCGCCATCGCGCCCGGCGGCTATCACGTGATGCTCGAAGACGCGAAGCACAAGGTCGCGCCGGGTGACACCGTGCATCTCACGCTCAAGTTCTCCGACGGCGAAACGCTCGACACGCCGTTCGCCGTCAAGTCGCCGGCGCAAACCAAGTAACCAGATAACGTGCCGCGATGAATCTGCTCTACTGGCTCGATCCCTGGGAGTTTTCGCCAACCGTCGTGATCGCGCTGCTGGTGCCCGCGATCCTGTTCGTGCGCGGCGCGCGTAAAGCGAAGGTGACGGTCGCGCGGCGCATCTCCTTCTGGTTTGGGCTGGTGGCGTTGTATGTCGCGTTGCATACGCGGCTCGATTATTTCTTCGAGCATGAGTTCTTCATGCATCGCGCGCAGCATCTGGTGCTGCATCACCTCGGGCCGTTCTTTATCGCGCTGTCGTATCCGGGCGCGGCGTTGCGCGCGGGGATTCCGTTCAGGTGGCGGCAGCGTTTCGTGCGGCCCGCGCTGGAAACACCGGTAGTGCGCAAGCTGCTCGACGTGGTGATGCATCCCGTCGTCGCGGTGACGCTGTTCGTCGGGCTGATCTACTTCTGGCTGATGTCGCCGATTCATTTCATGGCGATGCTCGACTGGCGGCTTTATCGCGTGATGAACTGGAGCATGGTGATCGACGGCCTGCTGTTCTGGTGGCTCGTGCTCGATCCACGTCCCGCGCCGCCGGCGCGTCTGTCGCCGGGCAAGCGCGTGCTGGTGGTGATCGCCGCGATTCCGCCGCAGATCATTCTCGGCGCGTTCATCTTCTTCACGCCGCGCGAGCTGTATCCGATCTACTCGATCTGTGGCCGCGCGTTCACGTGGTTGAGCCCGATGCGCGATCAGCAGATCGGCGGACTGTTGCTGTGGATTCCGGGTTCGATGATGAGCGTGATCGGCGCGCTGCTCGCCTTGCGTCACTGGATGCGGCTGTCGGCGCGCGGACGCTTGCGTGGCGAACAGCGTGCGAAAGCCAGGCAGACCCTAGCGCCCACGGCTTCGGCGCCGGCGCGCGGCCAGCACTGACTCTACGATTCGATTGACAACCCGGCGCGCCCGCGCCGGGCTCTGTATGCGGTAGCCGCTTCAGGCCGACCGCATCCACACATGCGGGATGCCGTCTTCTTCGTGAATCTCCGAAACGGGCGCGAAGCCGAACGCACCATAGAAGGCTTGCAGATGCGCCTGCGCATGCAAACGAATCGGCGTGCCGGGCCACTGCGCGCGAATGTGCGTCAGCGACCGTTCGAGCATCGCGTTGCCCAGACCGATGCCACGGAATTCAGCGGTCGTGAGCACACGGCCGATGCGGATATCGGCGTCGTCCGCATCGGGCAACAGCACGCGCAGATAACCCGCGAGCGCCGGCCGTTTTTCATCGGGGCCATAGACCAGCAGATGCCACGCATCCATATCGAGCCCGTCGATATCGCCATACAAGCAGTTCTGCTCGATGACGAACACCGTGCTGCGTGCGCCCAGCATCGTATAGACCTCGATGCCCGTGAGGTCGTCGAAGGATTTCCAGCGCCAATCAAGTTGCGCCAGCCGCGTGGCGGCGGTTTGCTGCGGTTCAGTCATGACAACGTTCTAAAGAAAGAGTCGCACCGCACGGAGAGCGGCGATGCGTGATTATGCCGCGCGCGACGGTTTTTTTCGCCGCCGTGCCGCGCTCAGTTGCGATGGACCGCGCGCGCCTTCGATGCCTGTTTGTGGCTGTACATCGCGGCGTCGGCGGCCGCCAGCAGTTCGGCAATCGATTGGTGCCGGGCAGAATCGTATTGAATCTGCCCGACGCTATAGCGGATGTCATAGCCACGCTGCGCTTCGGCATTGCGCTCGGCCAGCAACTGCGTGAGACGCTGCGTCACTTCCTGCGTGGCGCCGCTGTCCGTATCGGTGAGCAGCACGACGAACTCATCGCCGCCGAGCCGCCCGATCACATCGCTTTCGCGCAACGCGGTGCGCAAGACGTCGGCGAAGGTCTTCAGCGCGCGATCGCCTTCGGCGTGGCCGAGCGTGTCGTTGATCTGCTTGAAATCGTTCAGGTCGAAGAACAGCAGCGATGCCGGTTTGTGCATCCGCTTGCAAACGTTCAGCGCATGTTGCGCTAGTGCCTCGAAACCGCGCCGGTTCGACAGCAGCGTCAAATCGTCGAGCGTGGCCAACTGCACCGCCGCCAACTCCTGCTCGGCCATGCGCGCCAGATCGCGCAGCAATTCGCGCTCTTCTTCGTCGAGGCCGCGCGGCTTGGTGTCGATCAGACAGAGCGTGCCGAGCTTGCTGCCGTTGGGCACCGTGAGCGGACAGCCGGCGTAGAAACGGATATTCGGGTTGTCCGTGACGAGCGGATTGTCGTGAAACCGCTCGTCCGCGAGCGTGTCGGGCACCATCATGATTTCGTCGCCGAGAATCGCGTGCGCGCAGAATGATACGTCACGCGAGGTCTCGCTCGTCTTCAGGCCGACACACGACTTGAACCATTGACGGTCCGCATCGACCAGACTCACGAGCGCGATGGGCACACTGAAGAGTCGCTTGGCGAGCCGGGTCAGACGATCGAAGCGCTCTTCCGGCAACGTATCGAGAATATGCAGCGCACGCAGGGTGTCGAGACGGGCGCTTTCGTTACTGGGCGTCGGTGGCACATGCATGTTGTATTCCCTAGGGCGACCGGCGTGGCCGAAGTGGTAGGCGGGTAGTGTATAGCGACGTGCTTTACCTTGGGGCAAAACCCCGGCGCGAGAGTTCCCTCGGATCGCGTGCGAGCCGGACCGCTTTCGAACCGATGCAGGCCGCATCAGGCTGCCACGCTCGCGCGGCGACGGCTTTGCTATGGGTTGGCAAAGACCGGCTCGACGGGCCGCGCGAGACAGTCGATCAGATTGCCGGGGCCGCACAGATGCAGCGCGCCGACGACCACCAACGTGCGCTCCGGCCGCGTGAGGACCTCAGTCAAGCGCGCCGCCCATGCGCGATTGCGCTCGTCGAGAATCGCATGCCGGATGCCCGGCAGATTGAACATCGGCGAATCGATGGCGATCTGGTGCACGGCAAGCAGATCGCCCTCCAGCCAGGCCGCGTGCATGCGCTCGAGCGTGCGCTGCGGTTCGTCGAGGTCTGACATCAGCAAGCCGAGCGCCGCGCCGACGGCGTCGAGCGGAATCGATTCGAGCGCCGCCGCTACCTCCTGCGCGCTCTCGAGATAGCGATAGGGCTTGGCCTGCGTAATCGCCGAGCGCAGCATGCGCGGCTCGACACCTTCGACGACTTGTTGGAACAGCGTCGGCGCGACGATCAACGCGGCCCACGGACGAAGATCGGTGAGCGGCGCAAGCGGCCCTTCAACGGGCCATGCCGCGTGAAGTTGCTGCCATGCGTCGGCGGATAGCAAGGGCTGCAGTTGCTCCGCGCCGCCTCGTCGGTCGGCCTTCAGAAACGGCAGGATCGTCGGCGGATCGGACTCAAAGACGAGCGCTTCCGCCCAGTCATACGCTTCGGCAATCCACGGCGGGGTTCTTCGGCTTGTCGCCGGAAAGAGATGCATCGAGCCGAGCAGGCGAACGTGGGTGCCGGTGAGTTGTAGGTACATGCAGCCTCGGTGTGGACAAGCAATGACGTAAAGCAGGCGCGCTGTTCAATCGATCACGTGCAGCGCAGTGCGCCGGTTCACAGCCCCTCGCCCGGCCGTACGGACCGTGAACGCGATGAACAGTAGAAAGACGATCTGCGAGAGATACAGGTCCATCCGGATCGGGTGATGAAGCGCGAACCACGAATTGTGCGCCACATCCGTCACGATAACGGCAACGCAGAGAATCAACCCGGCTGCCGGCGCGATTAGCAGAAGCAAAGAGAACTGCTGCCACGTCAGCATATGTATCAACTCCGCCAGAGAAACCGACGCCGAAAAAAGAAAAGCCCCGACAAGTCGGGGCTTTTCTTTACATCAACTACTGGAGGCGCGAGCCGGAGTCGAACCGGCCTAAACGGCTTTGCAGGCCGCTGCATAACCGCTTTGCTATCGCGCCGCAAGCGGACTGGAACCTAGCAACAGATTCGCAGATTTTGTTTAGCGGACAACCGGATGGACCGGGCCACCAAACAAAAAGGGAAGCGTTGCTTCCCCTTATGTATGGAGCGGGAGACGAGGCTCGAACTCGCGACCTCAACCTTGGCAAGGTTGCGCTCTACCAACTGAGCTACTCCCGCATTGAACTGCTTCACAACGCCTTGCACTATTACTTGCCAAACAACGCGTTGCTTCAAAAATTTGGAGCGGGAGACGAGGCTCGAACTCGCGACCTCAACCTTGGCAAGGTTGCGCTCTACCAACTGAGCTACTCCCGCATTGTGCTGCTTTTGCCGTGCTATCTGCTGCCTTGTTACTGCAACTACTCTTTACTGCCACCGATGTTTCGAACTGCGTGCATCGGAGAAACGAGATTATGGAGAAACGACTGAAACGTGTCAACCCCTTTTGCGTATCTCTTTTACCGAACAAATTTCACTCATGCGCCAGCGAAGTTCGGACACGCGCCGGGCGCCCTCCACCACGACGAAAACTCAGGCCACGCCGCCCCGTTCGCGAATCTGCGGCCATGCGAGCTTCATGTAATAGAGCATCGACCAGATCGTCAGGAACGCGGCCAGATAGATGAGCCATAAGCCCCACACACGCGTATCGACCACCACGCCGCCACCGAACGACAGCGGCCCGTAGAACAGCAGCATGGGAATCGCCACCATCTGACAAACGGTCTTGAACTTGCCGAGCGAATTCACCGCGACGCTCTTCGATGCGCCGATTTGCGCCATCCATTCGCGCAGCGCCGAGATCGCGATCTCGCGCCCGACGATCACGAGCGCGATCGCCGAATCGATTCGCGCGAGTTGCACGAGCACCAGCAACGCGGCGGTCACCATCAGCTTGTCGGCGACCGGATCGAGGAACGCGCCGAATGCCGAGGTCTGATTCCACTTGCGCGCCAGAAAGCCGTCGAACCAGTCGGTCAGCGCCGCCAGAATGAAGATGGTCGCGGCCGCCAGATTGCGGTGCGCGGGGCTCATCATCATGTCGGGCAAATAGAACACACCGACGACGAGCGGGATCAGGACGATCCGCAGCCAAGTCAGGAAAATCGGGAAATTGAACGGCATGGGCAGGCGCAGCGTCTGACAAGGGAGATGCAATTGTGCCGTGTCACAAGGCCTGCCACAAGCAAAGCGGCGCGCCGGGCTGGCCGCGCGCGCCGTAGCGGCGCCGCTCGAAGGAGGCTGAGCGGACGGCCGAAGCCGCCGCGATCAGTGCAATTGCCGGTAAATCTGCTCCGCGAGCGCCTGCGAAATGCCTTCGACACTTGCCAGATCTTCGACACTGGCGGCGACCACGCCGCGCAGTCCCCCAAAGCGCGCGAGCAAACGCTGACGCCGCTTCGCGCCCACCCCTTCGAGTTCTTCGAGCCGCGAGGTCTGACGCGTCTTGCCGCGCTTCGCGCGCATGCCGGTGATGGCGAAGCGGTGCGCTTCGTCGCGGATCTGTGCGACCAGCATGAGTGCGGCGCTTTCCTTGCCGAGTTCGAGCGGCGCGCGGCCGTCGGCGAAAATCAGGGTTTCGAGGCCGACCTTGCGTCCCTCGCCCTTCGCGACGCCGACCAGCATGCCGGTATCGAGACCCAGTTCCGTGAACACCTGGCGCGCGATTTCGACCTGGCCCTTGCCGCCGTCGATCAGCACGATAGTCGGCAGGATGCCGCCGGCCGCGACCGGCTCCGCGGCGTCCGGCGTGAGCGACGGATCGGCGGCCGCGTCGCTTTGCAACTCCGCGGCTTCGTCAGCGGCATTCGCGGCGGCTTGCTCGACCATCTTCTCGTAGCGGCGCGTGAGCACCTGGCGCATCGCGGCGTAATCATCGCCGGGCGTAATGCCGGTGATGTTGTAGCGGCGGTATTCCGACGACTGCATCTTGTGATGGTGATACACCACGCACGACGCCTGCGTCGCTTCACCCATCGTGTGGCTGATGTCGAAGCATTCAATACGTAAATGCGCGAGATCGTCGCACTCCATGCCGAGCGTGTCGGTCAGCGCGCGCGTGCGGGCTTGCTGCGAGCCTTGCTCCGAGAGCAGGCGCGCGAGCGCGAGCCGCGCGTTCTGCTCGGCCATCGCGAGCCAGGCGCGCCGTTGGCCTTGTGGCTGGCGCAGCACGGTGACTTTGTGGCCGGCCTGCTCGATCAGCACGTCGACGAGTTCGCGGTTGGCGGGGGCGTGGCTGACCACCAGCACCGGCGGCACGCGATTGCCCAGGTAATGCTGGGCGATGAACGCTTCGAGGACTTCGGCTTCGATCCCGCCGGTTGCGCGGCCTTTGCGCGGTTTCGTGGGTTCGGAATCGGCTTCTCCGAGTGCGTCGTCTTCGTCGGGTGCGTCGTCGGCTTCATCGGACGCGTCGTCCTCTTCGTCTTCCGATGGCATCTCTTGCGCGATCGCGAGCGCATCGGCGGCATCGGCCGACTCCGCCTCACCGCCCGCGTTGTCTTCCGCGAGCGAACCGGACTCGATAGCGGTATCGGTCAACGCCGCGCCGTCGTCTGCCAATCCCCCCTCATCAGCCGTCAATACGCTTTCGACATGCGCCGGGAAATACGCCTTGTCGCCCAGATGCCGACCGCCGCGCACCATCGCCAGATTCACGCACACGCGACCGCCCAGCGCGACCACCGCGAGAATATCGACGTCGCTGTCGCTGCCGACTTCGATCGCCTGCTGGTGCAGCACCGTCGACAGCGAACTCATCTGGTTACGGACCGCCGCGGCCTGCTCGAACTTCAGCTCGCTGGCGAAGGCGTGCATCTTCTGCTCGAGTTCCTTCATCACCTCGCCCTGGCGGCCGAGCAGAAAGCGCGATGCGTTGGCGACGTCGCGCGCGTAATCCTCTTCGGTGATCGCCGCGACGCACGGCGCCGTGCAGCGGCCGATCTGATGCAGAAGACAAGGCCGCGTGCGGTTGTTGAACACGGAGTCTTCGCAGGTGCGCAACTGGAACACGCGCTGCAGAATCTGGATGCTCTCGCGCACCGCCCACGCACTCGGAAACGGACCGAAATACTGATTCTTGCGATCCACCGCGCCACGGTAATACGCCATGCGCGGAAACTTGTGGCCGGTCAGCTTGAGGTAGGGATACGACTTGTCGTCGCGAAACAAAATGTTGTAGCGCGGCGCGAGCGCCTTGATCAGGTTGTTTTCGAGCAGCAGCGCTTCGGCCTCGGAGCGCGTCACGGTCGTCTCGATGCGCACAATGCGCGTCACCATCATCGCGATGCGCGGCGACAGTAGCGTCTTGGTGAAGTAGCTCGAGACGCGCTTCTTCAGATCGCGCGCCTTGCCCACGTAAAGCACCGCGCCGTGCGTATCGTAATAGCGATAGACGCCGGGCAGATGCGGCAGTTGGGCGAGCACTTTTTTCGGCTCGAAAGCGTCGGTTGCTTCGGGTTCGGTCATGCAGAATCGGTTGAGGTGGGACGGTCTCGCGAAGCCTCGCTCTGCGTGCCGCGCGCCGGGACGAACCGCAGGACGCCTTGCGCGCGCAACCGTGAACGAGTGCTTTAGAATCGCCAGTTTAGAACATTCCGCGTGCGTCCGAACGCTGTTGCCTTGAATCGGGCGACGCGTCGGCAGCCGTGGGTCGGCGCGCAACGCAGCGCGGCACCGACGCATCATTCGCATCGCCCCCCACTCCTTCCATCCGTTCGAATCCGCGACCCAGGCCATCATGTCTTCCGCTACGCCCCATTCCGAGCAAGCCGCTGACACGCCCACGGCGATCGCCTGCGACATCTTCTGCGCGGTGATCGACAATTTCGGCGACATCGGCGTGTGCTGGCGCCTCGCGCGCCAGCTTGCGAGCGAGCACGGCTGGCAGGTGCGCGTGTTCGTCGACGACCTGCATGCGTTCCAGAAGCTGTGCCCGTCGCTGACGCTGGAGCACGCTCGCCAGACGGTCGGCGGCATCGTCGTCGAACACTGGCATGAGCCGGCTCATGCGGGCGATAGGCTCGAAGTCGCCGACGTCGTGATCGAGGCGTTTGGCTGCGAACTCCCGTCCATCTATGTCGCCGCGATGGCGGCGCGCGAACGTACGCCGGTGTGGTTCAACCTCGAATATCTGAGTGCCGAGGACTGGGTCGCGGATTTTCATCTGCGGCCCTCGCCTCATCCGCGCTATCCGCTGACCAAGACATTCTTTTTCCCCGGACTCGGCCCCGGCACCGGCGGCGTGCTGAAGGAACGGCATCTCGACGGCGCGCGCGCGGCTTTTGAAGCATCGCCCACCGCGCGCCGAGCATGGTGGCAACAGACCACCGGCCACGCGCCGCCGCCCGCCGCGGCCACCGTCGTCTCGCTGTTCGCCTACGAGAACCCCGCCGCCGACAGCCTGCTCGAACAATGGCGCGATAGCGCGGACCCGGTCGTCCTGCTGGTGCCCGAAGGCCGCATTTCCGGCGCGGTCGCGCGCTTTTTCGAACTGCCCGCGTTCGCCGCCGGCGCTCACGCGGTGCGCGGCAACCTCAGCGCACATGCCCTCGCCTTTACCGACCAGCCCGGCTACGACGCGCTGCTGTGGGCAAGCGACATCAATTTCGTGCGCGGCGAGGATTCGTTCGTGCGCGCCCAATGGGCCGCCAAACCCTTCGTCTGGCATATCTACCCACAAGCCGACGACGCCCATCTGCCGAAGCTCGACGCCGCGCTCGCGCACTACGCGCGCACTCTGCCCGCGGACGCCCGCGACGCCCTTGCGCGTTTCTGGCACGCGTGGAACGGCACGGGCCGCCCGGACTGGGCGGAATTCCAGCGTCACTTGCCGGCGCTCAAGCAACGCGCAGCCGATTGGGCCGGCGAACTGGCTCAAGTGGGCGACCTCGCTGGAAATCTGGCCTTGTTCGCAAAAACTCAGTTAAAATAAGCGGTTATCCAACGGCCGACGACGCAAGCGCGGCCCGATCGCAACGGCGGAATCCGGTCAACTCGTTTGAGCGGCTCGCCAACCCGGCATCGAAAGATGCAACACCTTCCCCCAATATCAAAGCGTGATAGGTGGAATGTCAAAAAAGGGACGTATGTTGCGAATCGGCGCCACTCGTGTACACGCCCGCACCGGGTAAAAAGCAGGTAACGGATTGCTGGGAATGGCAGAGACCGCGGGTTTGCGGCGCTCCCGCCGCTCCCCGCGGCAAGCCGGCCACGCTTGACTCGCTCGCGACCCGTCGAGCCGCTTCGGCGGCGCGGCGCGCGGTGAGCAAAGCGCCGAAGCCGCTTGCGCCGTATGCCGTTGAGCACAAGTTGAAGCTACTAATTTCGTACAGGACAGTTTTATGAAGACCGCACAGGAACTCCGCACCGGCAACGTCGTGATGATCGGCGCAGACGCAATGGTTGTGCAAAAGGCCGAATACAACAAATCGGGCCGCAACTCCGCCGTCGTCAAGATGAAGTTCAAGAACCTGCTGACCGGCGCAGGCATGGAAAGCGTGTACAAGGCCGACGACAAGTTCGACGTCGTCGTGCTGGAACGCAAGGAAGTGACGTACTCGTACTTCGCCGACCCGATGTACGTGTTCATGGACGCCGACTACAACCAGTTCGAAGTCGAAGGCGAAATGATGGGCGACGCCCTCCATTACCTCGAAGACGGCATGGCTTGCGAAGTCGTGTTCTACAACGAGAAAGCCATCTCGGTCGAACTGCCGACCACGCTGGTCCGCGAGATCATCTACACGGAACCGGCTGTCAAGGGCGACACGTCGTCGGGCAAGGTGTTGAAGAACGCCAAGCTGAACACCGGCTTCGAACTGCAAGTGCCGCTCTTCTGCAGCATCGGTGACAAGATCGAAATCGACACGCGTACGCACGAGTACCGCAGCCGCGCTTAAGCGCCCTGCTCGCCTTATTCCAGCGCCCCAAGCCGGGCGCTGCGAAAAAAATGGCAAAAAAAGCGCCCAATTTGGGCGCTTTTTCTTTTTTGCGCCGCCGTGTATGGTTGAGGAAAACTTTACCGGCGATCTTCTCGAAATTGCCACACCGCGACCTCAAATTTCCCGTATGTCGGTCACCAAATCATTGATAAGTTTAAATAAATTATCGTGGCACGGTCCATGCTTCTCTCTGGATACAGGCCAGTACGGCTTTATTTTCTTCAACTCCGGAGATGCGACATGAATAACGACATCGCTGAAGGCAAGTGGAAGCAGATGGTTGGCAAAGCCAAGACGGCATGGGGTGAACTCACGGACGACGAGTTGACCAAGGCCGAAGGTCGCGCTGACAAGCTCGCCGGCCTGATCCAGGAACGTTACGGCAAGACGCGCGAACAAGCGGAACTCGAAGTACGCCGCTTCTTCGACAGCAATCGGGATTTCTGACCGCCCGAGTGAAGGAAATACAGGCGTCCGTCCACGCTTACAAAACGTCAGGACGGGCTCCCAAATTAATAACGCAAAGGACCTGAACGACTTGAGTCGAATCGCCGCCTTTCTGCCCGGTGCCGTGCTTGGTGCGCGCGCCGGACGACCTGTCTACCTCAGACGCGGCCGCTCTTGCGCCGCGCGAGCCAAGGTTGCGCGCGCGGCGCTGGATTCGACTCGGAATTCGACCGACAGTACCGGCCAGCATCGCGCCCGTGACGCGCGCCAACGTATCGGCGCAGCGCATCGGGTATTCCATCCATCTAAAAATTGCGCTCGCCATGCCACACGCCCTGATTGTTGAAGACGATCCTAATAGCCTGTCAGGCCTGTCCGCCATCCTCGCCGCCGACGGCTTCTCCGTCGACACCGCGACCACGATCGCGGAGGCCCGGGCCGCGTTGACACGCTTCATTCCCGACGTCGTGCTGGTCGACCTGAACCTGCCGGACGGCAGCGGACTCGACCTGCTGCAACACCTCCCCGCGCATCCGCCCGGCGGCGCCTTGCCCGTGATCGTCATGACCGGCAATGCGACAGTGGAAAGCGCGATCGAGGGTTTGCGGCACGGCATCTGGGACTACCTGCTCAAGCCGGTCAACATTCCGCGTTTGCGCAGCCTGCTCGCGCGTATCCCGCGGCCGTACGAACTGACCGAAGAAGTGCAGACGCTGCGCGCGTCGCTGCGTCAACTCGGCCGTTTCGGCTCGATGCTCGGCCGCAGCGGTGCGATCCAGCACGTCTACGACACGATCGAACATATCGCGCCGACCGAAGCCGCCGTGCTGATTTCCGGCGAAACCGGCACCGGCAAGCAGATCGCGGCGCGCACGATGCACGACATGAGCCGGCGCCGTAAAGGTCCGTTCATCACATTCGACTGCCGCAGCGCGAATAGCGCGGCCGCGCAACGCTCGCTCGACAGCCTGCTGTTCGGTCACGAACGCGGCGCGTTCAACGGCGCCGAGCAACGCGAACCCGGCCTGTTCGAGCAGGCGAGCGGCGGCACGCTGTTCATCGACGAAATCGCCGAGTTGCCGCGCGCCCAGCAGGAAGCGCTGCTGCGTGCGCTCGATTCGCAGACCTTCATGCGGGTCGGCGGCACGAATCAGGTGGTGACGGACTTCCGGCTGATCGCCTCGACACGCAAGGCGCCGCGTGCGGCGGTGGCCGACGGCAGCCTGCACGAAGATCTGGCGCTGCGCCTCGAAGCGGCCGCCGTCACGCTGCCGCCGCTGCGCGAGCGCGGCGAAGATCCGGCGCTGATCGCCCAGGCGTTGGTCGACGAATTGAATCACGAAGGGTTGACGCGCGGCTCGGCGGAGACCGCCAAGCAGGTCGCGCCGAACTTCCTGCGCGAGTGTCTCGCGTATGAATGGCCGGGCAATGTGCGCGAGTTGCAGGACCGCGTGCGGCGCGCATATCACGCGTCCGGCGACGTGCTGGAATCGCTGCGTGCCGATGAGGCGGGCTCGGCGAACGGCCGCGATCTGAATGGCAGCCGCGTGCAAGTTACCGTGGGCACGCCGCTCGCGGACGTCGAGGAAATGCTGATTCGCGCTACGCTCGACGCAGTCGGCGGTACGCGTCACCGGGCGGCGTCGCTGCTGGGCATCAGTCCGAAGACGCTGTACAACAAGCTGCAACGCATGCGCTTGAATTGAGTGGAGTGCCTCTGCGATCGCTCGCGGTCGGCCCTGGCTGAAAAAAACGGCGCCTTCATTGAAGGCGCCGTTTTTTTTACTTGCTTGCCAACTGTTCTCGCGGCTTATGCAAACGCGCTACGCAGCAGCGCCTGCGCTTGCAGGTACTGCGGATCAGCGACCAGCTTGCTCCACTTCAACGCCTTGCCGCGCGGCCGCATGCGTTGCAAGCGCCGTTGCGATTCCTTCGACGGCGTAAAGCGCAGCGCATCCAGTACCTTCTCCGCTTCGTCCGGCTGATTGCAGATCAGCACCATGTCGCAGCCGGCTTGCAGCGCGGCGCTCGCGCCTTCGGTCAGCGTGCCGCCTTGGCGCGCGGCTTCCATCGACAGATCGTCGCTGAAAATGGCGCCTTCGAAGCGCAGCTTGTTGCGCAGAATGTCCTGCAGCCAGACGCGCGAGAAACCCGCCGGCTTCGAATCGACCTGCGGATAGATCACATGCGCGGGAATCACCGATCCCAACGACAAGCCGAGCCAGTCGTACGGCGCCACGTCGTCGCGCAGAATCTCCTCGAGCGAGCGGTCGTCGACCGGCATAGCGACATGCGAATCCGCCTGTGCGAAGCCGTGCCCCGGGAAATGCTTGCCGCAATTGCTCATGCCGGCCAGCGCGAGTCCGTGGTTGAGGCTCTTGGCGAGCAAGGTCACCACACGCGGATCGCGGTGGAACGCGCGGTCGCCGATCACCTGCGATTGACCATAGTTCAGATCGAGCACCGGCGTGAAACTCATGTCGATGCCGCACGCGCGCAACTCCGTCGCGAGGATATAGCCGACGGCCGTTGTCACTTTGGTGGCGTGCAGCACATCGCTGTCCCACAACGTGCCGAGCTTGCCCATCGCAGGCAGCACGGTGAAGCCGTCGGTGCGAAAGCGCTGCACGCGCCCGCCTTCGTGGTCGACGGCGATCAGCAGATCCTCACGGATCGCGCGGATCGAGTCGGTCAGCGCGATCAGTTGCGTGCGGCTCTCGTAATGGCGCGCGAACAGGATCACGCCGCCGGTCATCGGATGGGCAAGGCGGCGCTTGTCGTCGTCGTTCAGCGTTTTGCCGACCACGTCGAGCATCACCGGTCCGGGAATGGTTTTCATCGATTTCCGCTGGAAAAAAGCCTGAGGCAAGGAGAGACGCGGCCGGCCTGCGCCGCGTTCAAAAGTATTTTTTATTCGGCGACGCTGTCGGGCGTACCTGCTTGCGTCGTTTCCGCAATCACGAACGACACCGCGTAATCGCGCTCGTCGCTGATCGTGACGCGCGCCGTGATGCCGCGCGCGTCGAGCCATTCGGCCAATTCACCGGACGCAACCACCATGGGCTCGCCGCTCGGCTTGTTGAGCGTTTGCAGCGCGCGCCAGGTCATCGGCCAATGCATGCCGAGGCCGATCGCTTTCGAGAATGCTTCTTTCGCCGAGAACCGCGTGGCGAGAAATGCGAGCCCGCGCGCGGCTGAGCGCGCCTGCCGCGCGTGATAGACGCGCAGTTCGTCCGCGCCGAGCACCTTTTCGGCGAAGCGGCCGTTGGTGCGCGTCATGACCGCGGCCACGCGACTCACCTGAACAATGTCCGTACCGATGCCGTAGATCGTCATGCGCGGGCTGCCGTGTCGGGTCGCATCAGGCGCGCGCGCCGAGACGCGCGGCGACCATGATCGCCTTCATCTCGCGCACCGCGTTGTCCCAGCCGGCGAAGATCGCATGCGCGACGATCGCGTGGCCGATATTCAGTTCGTCGATGCCCTCGATCGCCGCGATCTGCTGCACGTTCGTGTAGTGCAGGCCGTGGCCCGCATTCACCTTGATGCCGAGTGTCGCGCCGAATTCGACGGCACGAACCACGCGCTCGAATTCGCGCTCCTGTTCGGCGGGATCGTGGGCTTCGGCGTAACGTCCGGTGTGCAGTTCGATCACCGGCGCGCCCGCTTCGTGCGCGGCACGAATCTGCGTTTCGTCCGGATCGATGAAGAGCGACACGCGCGAGTTCGCGTCGGCGAGCTGCTTGCATGCGGCACGCACCGCTTCGAACTGGCCGGCGACATCGAGGCCGCCTTCCGTCGTCAGCTCCTGACGCTTTTCCGGCACGAGGCAGACGTCGTGCGGCTGGACTTCACACGCGATGTCGAGCATCTCCTGGGTGACCGCGCATTCGAGATTCATGCGCGTCTTCAGGAGCGGGCGCAGCTTGTGCACGTCGGCGTCGACGATATGGCGGCGGTCTTCACGCAGATGCAGGGTGATGACATCGGCGCCGGCCTCTTCGGCCATCAGCGCGGCGCGGATCGGATCGGGATAGGACGTGCCGCGCGCGTTGCGCAGCGTGGCGACGTGATCGATGTTCACGCCCAGGTCAATCACATTCGGCGACGTAAGAAAGAAGCTCATAAGTTCTGCAAGTCGATCAGGATCTGGCGCGTCGCGAGCGGCGTGCCGCCAAGGTAAGTGTTGAGCAGAAAGCGCATCAGCGTTTTGCTTTGCGCCACGGTCTGCGCTCGATGGTAATCGTCCTGTTCCATGTCGAGCAAGGTTTGCCCTGCGATTACCGGCCATTGCGCGGGCAGATCGTCGGAGGCTTCGCGCACGCCGCGCTCCGGGTCGAACACGTAGCGGCCTTCGGCCAGCACCGCTTTGCGCGCGACGGTGCGATCCAGCGCCATCGCGTAGCCGGTTTCGCGCAGCAGCACGCGCTCGAACGAACGCAGCACCTGCACGGGCGGCTCATCGTGCGCGAGACGCGTCATCGTGACGACGTAGTGATGGAACAGTTGCGGATGCGGATCTTCGCGCGCGCAGAACTTGACCAGCAGTTCGTTGACGTAGAAGCCGCACAGCAGCGCGTCGCCGGCCAGCGGCAACATGCCGCCGACCCATTCGGCGCCGGTCAGCGTGCGCACTTCGGATTTGCCCGACCACGACAGCGCGAGCGGCTGAAACGTCTGCAACACGCCGCGCAGCGCGGAGTGCGGACGCTTCGCGCCCTTCGCGACAAGCGCGAGGCGGCCATGATCGCGCGAGAGCACGTCGATGATCAGACTGGTCTCGCGATACGGATAGCTATGGAGAACGAAGGCGGGTTGCTCCGCGATCCGGTAGTCGGACGCGGAGGTGCGCGGAGCGCGGCGAGGCGGCGCTTTACGTGGTTCGCCTTCGGCGCCCTGGGCGCTTTTAGTCGAGGACTTTCGGGTGCTACGAGCGGGTTTGGACGGCTCACGTGCCGGCACTGCCGGCTCCGAATCGTCCGGGTCAGCGTCGGAATTCAGCGTCATCCACGCGTCATTCGTACCCATACGCACGGAGCCCGGCTTCATTGTCGGCCCAGCCGCTCTTCACCTTGATGAAGGTTTCCAGATACACCGGACCGTCGAACAGCTTTTCCATGTCGAGGCGCGCTTCGGTGCTGATCTGCTTCAGCTTGGCGCCCTTCTGGCCGATGATCATCGCCTTGTGCGTGTCGCGGTCGACCATGATGGTCGCGAAAATGCGGCGCAGGCGCCCTTCGGTTTCGAACTTGTCGATCAGCACGGTGCTCGTGTAGGGCAGTTCGTCGCCAGTCCAGCGGAACACTTTCTCGCGCAGGATTTCCGCCGCGAGGAAGCGCTCGCTGCGATCGGTCAGGTCGTCGTCGCCGTAGATCGGCGCGCCTTCCGGCAGGAACGGCTTGACGGTCGCCATCAGACGTTTGATGTCGTCGGAATTCTTCGCCGACAGCGGCACGATCTCGGCGAACTCGTGCAGCGCGCTGACCTGCTGCATGAACGGGAACAGCGAATCCTTATCCGACACGCGGTCCAGCTTGTTCGCGATCAGCAGCGTGGGCACCGACGGCGGGATCAGGTCGAGCACCTTCTGGTCGTCCGGGCCGAAACGGCCAGCTTCGATTACGAACAGGATCGCATCGACCGAAGTCAGCGTGGACGTGACCGCGCGATTGAGCGAACGGTTCAGTGCGCCGCTGTGCTTGGTCTGGAAACCCGGCGTGTCAACGAAAATGTATTGCGCGTCTTCGAGCGTATGAATGCCCGTGATGCGATGGCGCGTGGTCTGCGCCTTGCGCGACGTGATACTGACTTTCTGGCCGACCAGCGCGTTCATCAGCGTGGACTTGCCGACGTTGGGGCGGCCGACGATCGCGACCATGCCGCAGCGAAAACCAGTGGGAGTGGGAGCGTTCATATTCGGGCTACGGCAAGTTTCAGATCGACGCGCGGGAATGGCGCGCCGATGGCAATCAATGGCCCGCGTCGGCGACGCGCGTTTGCACCGCGTCGGCTACGCCGGGTTCGTGTTCGGTCGGTGCCGCTGCTGCGCTTGGCACGGGCACGGCGGGACCGGGTGTGGCTTCGCGGCTGCGGTGTTTGTCGACGCTG
Source organism: Paraburkholderia sp. RL18-101-BIB-B (assembly GCF_046026985.1). Classification (NCBI taxonomy): domain Bacteria; kingdom Pseudomonadati; phylum Pseudomonadota; class Betaproteobacteria; order Burkholderiales; family Burkholderiaceae; genus Paraburkholderia; species Paraburkholderia sp. RL18-101-BIB-B. The sequence continues at coordinate 8,937 of NZ_JARESV010000052.1, read as the reverse complement.
CGGACCGCAGCGGCTTCCGGCTTGGCTTCTGGTTTGGCTTCGGCGGACTTGGCTTCGGCGGGTTTCGCATCCGCGGCCTTGGTGTCGAACTTTTCGGCGGCTTTCTCCGCTGCGGCTTTGTCAGCGGACTTGTCGCCCACGTGAGCGGCCGTCTTCTCTGCCTTCTCGGCGCGCTCGGTTTTGTCCTGTCCGCTGTACTCCACGTGCGCGGCGCGAATCACCGCCAACGGCGCGGCGGTGGCTGTCAGCGGGGTGCGTTCGGCTACCGGTTCCGCCGCGGCGGCGGCGCGGGACTCACCGCGCCCCGCTCCGCGCTCGTTCTTGCGATCCGGGCTGCGCAAATCCAGCGCGGCCTGCACACCGGTCACGCCGGGCACGATTTCCGGCTCGGCGTTCTTCGCCGCGCGAGCGCCTTTCGAGCGCTTGGGCTTGGCTACCACGGCAGGCGCCGCGGCCATCACTTCGTCGAGCGCTTTCTTGGCCGCCGCCTGCTCCGCCGCACGACGGCTCGCGCCGGAACCGGAGACTTTCACGTCCAGTTTCGGCACCGTGCATTCGACTTCGAATTGTTGATTGTGCGCCGCACCATGCGTGGCGACGACCGTGTAGGTCGGCAGAGCGATCTTGTGGCCTTGCAGATACTCCTGCAGCAGCGTCTTGGCGTCCTTGCCGAGCGTGCGTGGGTCGATGTGATCCAGAATGGGCACGTAAAGGCGCTTGATGACCGTCTGAGCGGCTTCGAAGCCGCCGTCGAGGAACACTGCGCCCAGCACCGCTTCGAGCGTGTCAGCGAGGATCGAGGGGCGGCGGAAGCCGCCGCTGCGCAACTCGCCTTCCCCCAGCCGCAGGCCTTCGGAGATATTGAGGGCCTGAGCGATTTCGTAAAGCGACTGCTGTTTGACCAGATTGGCGCGGACGCGCGACAGGTCGCCCTCGTCCAGTTTGCCGAAACGTTGGAACAAAAGCGCAGCCACCGCGCAATTCAGAACGGAATCGCCGAGAAACTCGAGCCGTTCGTTATGCGTGGAGCTATGACTGCGGTGCGTTAAAGCCTGGCGCAACAATTCCGCATTGCGAAATTCGTAGCGCAGACGGCTTTCCAACGGAGATAGGGGCATGGGCAGAGTATAACGCGGGCGCCAGACCCGGCGAAAACGCGGGACGGCCAGCGGAAAAAGCGTGGTGAAGCGACGTTACCGCGGGATCTTAAAGTAGCTTGATAACACGCCGCGGCTCACGTGACCTGGCGAAGGCCAACCGCGCGGCGTGTCGTGCAATCGACGCACACGAACTCAGTTGAATGAGCCGATGCGTTTCAGATTGCTGAAGTTCATCCAGATAAAAAACGCGCGGCCCACGACATTCTTGTCCGGCGCGAAGCCCCAGTAACGGCTATCCGCGCTGTTATCGCGGTTGTCGCCCATCATGAAGTAGTTGCCCGGCGGCACCTTGCAGATCACGCCGCGTGCGTTGTACGTGCAGTTATCGCGATACGGATAATCTTCGGCGCCGACGATGAACGGCGGCACGGCCGAATTGTTCAGAATCGCGTTCTTGCGGCCGTCGATATCTTCTTCGAACTGCTTCGCGTAACCCATGCGTTCGTCGTCGAGGTAATCGGGCAGCGGCGTTTCCGGCACCGGCTTGCCGTTGATCGTGAGCTGCTTGTCCTGATACGCAACGGTGTCGCCCGGCAGGCCGATCACGCGCTTGATGTAGTCGACCGATTCGTCTTTCGGGTAGCGGAACACCACCACGTCGCCGCGTTGGAGCGGACGGCCTTCGGTGATCTTCGTGTTGGTGATCGGCAGACGGATGCCGTAGTCGAATTTATTCACGAGGATGAAGTCGCCCACCAGCAGCGTCGGCACCATCGAACCCGAAGGAATCTTGAACGGCTCGACCACGAACGAGCGCACCACGAACACCACCAGAATCACCGGGAAAAAGCTCGCTGAATACTCGAGCCACCACGGTTGACGCAGCTTGTCGTCACGCAGACGCGCGCGCGTTTGCGCCGCGTTTTCGTCGGCGAAACGCTCGCCGATGCGTGCCTGCTGGCGGTCGAACTCGGCGACCGCGGCTTCCGCCGCGCGGCGCCGTTGCGGCATGAAAACCAGTTTGTCTGCGACCCATGCGACGCCCGTCAAAATGACGAGCACAAAAAGAATCAGCGCAAAATTCATAGGGTTCCGTTGTTCGTCTTATTTGTCTTCGACACGCAGGATCGCGAGGAAAGCCTCTTGCGGAATCTCGACCGATCCCACCTGCTTCATTCGCTTCTTGCCTGCCTTTTGCTTTTCCAGCAGCTTCTTCTTACGAGAAATGTCGCCGCCGTAGCATTTTGCCAGCACGTTCTTACGCAACGCTTTAATGTTCTCGCGCGCGATAATGTTCGCGCCGATGGTGGCCTGAATCGCGACGTCGTACATTTGACGCGGAATGAGTTCACGCATTTTCGACGCCACTTCGCGGCCGCGATACTGGCTTTGCGAACGGTGCACGATGACCGACAGCGCGTCGACCTTGTCGCCGTTGATCAGCATGTCGACCTTCACGACGTCGGCCGCGCGGTATTCCTTGAACTCGTAATCCATCGACGCATAGCCGCGCGAAATCGACTTCAGACGGTCGAAGAAATCGAGCACGACTTCGCCCATCGGGATTTCGTAGGTCAACTGCACCTGACGGCCGTGATACTGCATGTTGATCTGCGTGCCGCGCTTTTGCGTACACAGCGTGATCACCGAGCCGACGTAGTCTTGCGGCATGTACAGATTCACGGTGACGATCGGTTCGCGCACTTCTTCGATCTTCGACGGCTCCGGCATCTTGGCCGGATTCTCGACCATGATGGTCGTGCCGTCGCGTTGCAGGACTTCGTACACCACGGTCGGCGCCGTGGTGATCAGGTCCATGTCGAACTCGCGCTCGAGACGTTCCTGCACGATCTCCATGTGCAGCAGCCCGAGGAAGCCGCAGCGGAAACCGAAACCAAGTGCTTGCGACACTTCCGGCTCGTACATCAGCGAGGCGTCGTTCAGCTTCAGCTTTTCCAGCGAATCGCGCAGCGCGTCGTACTGGTTCGCTTCGACCGGATAGAGACCGGCGAACACCTGCGGCTTCACTTCCTTGAAACCCGGCAGCGGTTCGGGCGCCGGACGGTTCACCAGCGTGACGGTGTCGCCCACCTTCGCCGCGGCCAGTTCCTTGATGCCGGCGATGATGAAGCCCACCTGCCCGGCCGACAGCGATTCGAGATTCTTCGACTTCGGCGTGAACACGCCGACGTGCTCGACCGGATACTGCGCGCCGGTCGCCATCATGCGGATCTTGTCCTTGGGACGCAGCGTGCCGTTGACGATGCGCACCAGCATCACGACGCCGACGTAGTTGTCGAACCACGAGTCGATGATCAGCGCCTGCAACGGCGCTTCCGGATCGCCCTTGGGCGGCGGCACTTTGGCGATCAGCGCTTCCAGCACGTCTTCGACGCCGAGGCCGGTCTTCGCGCTGCAATGCGTGGCGTCGGTTGCGTCGATGCCGATCACGTCTTCGATTTCGGCGATTGCGTTTTCAGGATTTGCCGCCGGCAGATCGATCTTGTTGAGCACCGGAATCACGTCGACGCCGAGTTCGATCGCCGTGTAGCAGTTGGCGACGGTTTGCGCTTCCACGCCCTGGCTCGCGTCGACGACCAGCAGCGCGCCTTCGCATGCGGACAGCGAGCGGCTGACTTCGTACGAGAAGTCGACGTGGCCCGGCGTGTCGATCATGTTCAGGTTGTAGACTTGCCCGTCACGGGCCTTGTATGTCAGTGCGGCGGTTTGTGCCTTGATCGTGATGCCGCGCTCGCGTTCGAGATCCATCGAATCGAGCACTTGAGATTCCATCTCGCGGTCGGACAGGCCGCCGCAAATCTGGATGATGCGATCGGCGAGCGTCGACTTGCCATGGTCGATGTGCGCAATGATCGAGAAGTTACGAATATGATCCATTCAGTGCCGATCAAGCAAAAAAGGCGCGCTCGGACAATAGCGGAGCACGCCTTGTAAGTAGGTGAAAAACCTATCTATTTTAGCCGAAAAGGCTATCGCCCGGCGCATCTTGCGAAGCTCGGGCGGAAAAGACGGCTCAGGAGAGGCGTGAAACGTGGTGTGAACGGCGCGGCGTTGGCGCTGTGTTCGAACCCTTGAGCCAAGCTCAGGGCGTCGCCGCAACCCGTGTGGCGAGCGCGGCACGAACCCGCGCTTCGTCGAGGTGATAGTGACACAGTTCAACGCCTTCGCAGACCAGAACCGGCACCAGTTCGTTGTAACGGGCTTCCAGCAACGGATCGGTGTCGACGTCGATCAATTCGACCCGCGCGCCGAATTCGGCCAGCAAGGGCTCGAGCGCGGCACGCATGTCGTCGCAAAGGTGGCACCACGCGCGCCCGTAAAGCGTGAGCGGCGCCGCCTTCGTCATTTCTGGACGCTGCGCGGGCGGACCGGCACGAACTGCGTGTTCTCGCCGCGGCGAACCAGCAGCGCGACCATCTTTTGCGGATCGAGGTGCGAGCTCACCTCGTCGAACTGCTTCGCGCTAGTGATGTCCGTATCGCCCACTCGCAGAATGATGTCGCCCTTTTGCAGGCCGACGCGTGCTGCGGGACCGTCCGCGGCGTCGATCTGCACGCCGTTGCGCAGTTTCAGCGCCTTCAGCTGATCAGCAGGGATATCGCTGACGGCCACACCCAGCGCGTTCGTGGCGCGCTGCTTCGGCGGCTGCGGCTTCTTCTGATCCGCCTTCGCCGATTTATCCGGCTGCATCTCGGCGATCGTCACCGGCAGATCGCGCGTCTGGCCCTTGCGCCAGATCGTGATCGTCGACTTGGTGCCCGGCTTCGTGTCGCCGACCATGCGCGGCAGATCCGTTGCCGTATCGACCGAATGGCCGTTGAACTTCAGGATGATGTCGCCCGGCTGCACGCCGGCTTTGTCCGCCGGGCCGCCCGGTTCGACGCTGCTGACCAGCGCGCCCTGCGCCTTCGGCAGGCCGAGCGAGTCGGCCACGTCTTTGGTCACTTCGCCGATCGCCACCGCAATCCGGCCGCGCACGACCTTGCCCGACGCCTTCAACTGATCGGCCACGCGCATGGCCTCGTCGATCGGAATCGCGAACGAGATGCCCATGAAACCGCCGGTGCGGCTATAGATCTGCGAGTTGATGCCGATCACCTCGCCCTGCATGTTGATCAGCGGACCGCCCGAATTGCCAGGATTGACAGCCACGTCGGTCTGAATGAACGGCAGATAGTCGCCCGTATCGCGCCCCTTCGCGCTGACTATGCCCGCCGTCACCGTGTTCTCGAGACCGAATGGCGAGCCGATCGCGACCACCCACTCGCCCACGCGCACCTTGTTCGAGTCGCCGATCGTGATGGTTGGCAGATTCGCGGCACTGATCTTCACGACGGCGACATCGGTCCGATCGTCCACGCCGATCAGCTTCGCCTTGAATTCGCGCTTGTCGGTGAGCGTGACATAAATGGTGTCCGCGTCGTCGACGACGTGCGCGTTGGTCATCACGTAGCCGTCCGCCGACAGGATGAAGCCCGAGCCGACGCCGCTGTTCTGCTCGGCGTCGCTGTTATCCGGCGTGTCCTGGCTGCCGCCACTGCCGCCGTTGTCACCGCCGCGCGGCGTGCCTGGCGAACCCGGCGATTGCGGCGACTGCGGCAACGGAATGCCGAAGAAGCGCCGGAAAAATTCCGACATGTCGCCGTCGTCCATACCTGGCGGCAGGCCGCCGCGAGCACCGCTGTTCGAGACGCGTGTAGTCGTGCGAATGTTGACGACCGCCGGGCCGACCTTGTCGACCAGATCAGTGAAGTCGGGCAGATTGGCGGCAGGAGCCGCCGACGCCATATGCGGCACGAGCGGCAAACACGCCGCTACCACCGCGGCCGCGAGGAATTTGCGCACCGAGAAAGTCGTCATATCGTAGCAAGCCGAGGGATTCAGGATTCGGAGGATTACTTCGGAGCCTTGTATTCTATGGCAGACGCAAATTGCTGTAATGTGGTCTGGGGCACTTCACCAAGCAGAGTAATCCAGAAGTCGCCGCGACGCTTGACGAGCACGTGCGTGGCGCCGCTGCTTCCCGCGCCTTCCTTGCGCGTGTTGTTCTCGACCGGTTCGACGAACACCGAAATGGCCGCAAGGCCATCGGAGAACACCGCCTGGTCCACCGGAATAGTCGGCTGGCCCGGATCGCGCGCGGCCATGGGCCGGCGCAGTTCACGAATCTTACGGAAGCCCGGCACCGTCGGCGTGATCTGCCAGCCTTGCGCGGCCATGTCGACCGGCTCGACGGGCGGACGCACCACTGTCCAACCCGCGGTATTACGAATACCGCTGACGATGCCGGCCTTGTCGACCGGCACGCCGATGCGAATTTGCGAAAAGGACAGTTGCTCGAGCACCTGGCCATTCGGGTCGAGCGTTTGGGCACGCAGCAGGAGGCCAGTCTTCTTGTCCGCCCACAGCTTGTAGGCAAAGCGATACGCGTCTTTCGGATCGAGTTCGATCACCTGGCTGTCGACGCCCGCGACGCGGTCGTCGCCGAGCAGCTTGGGCTCGTAAACCGACAGCACCTGCTCGCCACTCACGGCCAGCAGCGCGGGGAACGAATCTTTGTTCTGACGCTTCTCGACGACGCACAGATGCCGCTCCGGCACGAACGTGTAGAGCTCTTCGTTATGACGCAGCATTTTGCGCGGCTTGCCGTCGAGGCTTTCGAGTTGCTCGAATTCGCCGTCCGAGCGGGTCGCATAGTGCGCGATCCGCGAAGTCTGAACGTAATTGCCGCGCTGGTAGACGAACGCGCCCTCGTAATTTTGTTGTTGCGCGGCCTGATGGATGCGATCGAGCAGATCCGCAGCCGTGCGACGGGCGACGAGCGGATCGTCGGTTTGGGCAAAGACCCGCGGTGTAGCGGACAACAATACGGCTGCGCAGAAAAGAAATGCCGGCAGCCGCCCCCAGATAGTCGTTTTATTCAACCGCGGAGTCTGCATCAAACTATTGGCCTTGCGTAGAGACTGCGGCAGCGCGAATCAGCGGCATCGAGCCCGGCATGACCGGTTGCTGCGCGAATTGCTGGTGAGCTTCCAGATACTGGTCGAGACTGGCGTCACGAATGATGTTGGCGTCCTGCACGGCCGGCTGGACCGTAGCCGCCGGCACCGAAGCCATGGCCACACGTTGCAGCGCGTCGCCATGCGACTGGACCGACGCGAGTTGCGCCGTGCCCGGACCGCCCGGCACGCCTTGCAGTTGCGGCACGACGATCCACGTCAGCGTGGCGGCGGCGGCTGCGACGGCAAAGGCCGGCACGACACGGCGGCGCAGCGCCAGCAAACGACGCGCGACCGGCATGGCGGCAGGCGCCAGCACGTGCGGCTCGTTGTCGAAACGCGCGGCAAAACCGTTCAGGAATGCACTACTCGCCGCCGGGCTGACCGCCAGATCGTCGGAACGCAACGCGTCGCCGATCAGGTGATAGCTCGACCAGGCGGTGCGATCCTCGCCATTCAGCCCGGAAATAAACGTATCCAGATTCAGATGCTCTTCGCCGAACAGCTCACCGTCGACAAAAGCGGACAGACGCTCGCCGCGCGAGCTGGCTTGCGATTGCATCGAGACCGACCCCATGATGCTCCCCATCTTACAAATACCCCGTAGTGACACCACTAATCCAGATATTGCACCCGCGCTCCGTTCGGCAGGCTGGTGGTTTACCAGCGCTTGCCTTCAGGTGTGTCAAGCAACGGACGCAATTTTGCCGCAATGGCTTCGCGAGCGCGGAAAATTCGTGATCTGACTGTGCCAATTGGGCAACCCATCATCTCAGCGATTTCCTCGTAGCTCAAACCTTCAATTTCACGAAGAGTAATGGCGGTGCGCAACTCTTCCGGTAAAACCGCCATCGCAGCATTGACCGTCTCAGCGATCTGCTTGCTCATCAACATCGACTCAGGCGTGTTGATATCCCTTAGTTGGTCCGCGTCCGAGAAAGTTTCAGCTTCTTCAGCATCTGCTTCGGTCGAGGTCGGCGCGCGCCGCCCTTGGGTCGCAAGGTAGTTCTTTGCCGTGTTGACGGCAATCCGGTACAACCACGTATAAAAGGCCGATTCGCCGCGAAACTGCGGCAATGCCCGATACGCCTTGATAAAGGCGTCCTGAGCCACGTCTTCCACTTCGGCGGGGTCCCGCACGAGGCGCGAGATCAGCCGGAGAATCTTGCGGTGGTATTTGGAGACCAGAAGCTCGAACGCGGCCTTGTCGCCCTTCTGGACGCGCTCGACCAGCACCTGATCAATTTCTTTTTCGCTCACCTGATAAATCCGTTAACTATAGGGCGCATGGCGGGGCACCATTGTAGCGTTCCCGTCATCTGGGCACGTTACGCCGGTAACAGCGGTTACAGTCGTTACAGTCAGGCGCCGGCGCCACGCCGGCCCAGCACGGCCAGTTCCCGGAAGATGGGGGCCGGGAGTGCGTCGGCGGCAAGCAGCAAAGTGCGCGAGCGCCCCTGTTCCGGCATCAGCGCCAGAATCAGCAAGCGGCCGCTCCACTGCGAACAACCGGCAATGCGGCCTTGCGCCAGCAACGCGCCGGTGCGGCCCCAGACGGACAGGCCGTCCGGCCCGATTTTCAGCGCAACGGGCCGCGTGCGCTCGTACCGGAGCGCGCAAAGCGCGAGCCACGCCCACACGGCGAGCGTCAACGGAACTGCTTGCCACGCACCCAGATGCGGCGCGAGGCAAGCAAAGACGGCCAAAGTCGCCGTCACAACGAAAATCCCCAGTGCAGCCCAGATGGCGACGGAGCGGCGCACCCCCAAACCCGGGGGCGCGCCCGCGGGGGGGGGCGATTAAGGGGGAAGCCGCGC
>NZ_JARESV010000051.1:0-56185 GCF_046026985.1 Paraburkholderia sp. RL18-101-BIB-B | reverse complement strand
ACCCACTTCTGGCAGCGTAACGGTTCGACCGTCGGCCGCAAATCGTTCAACCCTGATTGCAGCATCACGTGCGGGTGGCGCACCGAGTTACTGCTTTCCTCTTCGGAGCATGCGATGACGAACCATCCAAAGGAACAGGCACGCGGTGTCAGCCGCAAAGATGACCAGGACAAGCTCGCGGATGATATCGCAGACAGCGACCGTGACTCAGCGACGCCGGACAATGCTGCCCCTATCCTACAGTCCGAGGACAACGAACAGCACGACGAAATGCGCGATGAAGACGCACCCGAGTAAGAGGCGAGAGAGATAGGCGCTGCGCCAAAACACAGACGGTACGACGAACTGGAAGTCATGCTGCTTGCGCGCTTGCCCGGCCAGGTATAGCCCTTGCGCGCTTGAGTGCGCATCAGCTGATGACGTATGGAGGAACCGCATGCCGCAAGTTATCGTTGCGCTGTTCGGCTCATATCATGACGGCGACGAGGCGCTTCGCGCGCTGCAGGCATTGGGGTTAAGCCTGGACCGTGGACATTTATACCAGGCAGGAAAACGAGCCCCGGCGATGCCTGTTCCTGTCAATACTCCAGAGCTGGATTGGCACCTCCACGAGTTCGCGGAGTATGCCGCGCATGGCGAGCGTCCGTGCGCAGGCGCGAACCGATACAACCCGGAGACGGAAGATTTTGGCCTCAGCGCCGACACTGTGGCTCCCGTGGGCGTGGACACAGCCTCGCGTACGCTTCTTATTATTGAGGACATAACTGGCCTGAGACCCGCCACCGCTTGCGAGGTGCTTTACGACTATGGCGCGCTCGCAGTAAAGGACGCGGCCGGCCACTGGCGCTTCTCACCCCACCGGAAGGTCTGCCGCAGCCAGGAATCGTGATTTGATTCGACGGCCAGTTTTGCGACGCCGTGATGGGAGGTGCCTGGCTAACCGAGCGACTGCGGCGAACCGTGTTAACGCACGCAGCCGTTGCAGAGTCGCACCGTTCATCGGTGATGCGGGCACACCATGCGACATTGTGCCTAGCTTCGAAGTTGCGGCGGGACCTGCTCAATGTTGAAATACTGGTCGCCTTTAGCGAAACTGCGAGGTGCGAAAAAGAGAGAACGCTCAACACGGGCGAGCAAAATAGCCGCACCAGACAGCGCCATGATACGAGTCGATTATCCCGCCTCAGAGGTGCAAGCCGAGCGCCCCGCACCCAACCCCCAATGGCGCCAAAACCGTCGCGCAATCCACTTACGATGTGCGTCTACGCGGAGCCGGACCGTGACGCCGTTTGCGCTATCCCAGCCTCCCGGGAACGCCTGTTGCGTCGCTATTGCGCGGTCGAAGCTTCGGACGTCTTAGTTGTTGAGACCGCGTTTGAACAGCCTTCAACCTGGGAGACGCCATCATGCAGATTCTTGCCACTCAAACCGGCCTGCCTCGCGTGTCATGGGGTGCCATTTTCGCCGGCGTAATCCTGTCACTCATTGTCTATCTCGTCCTCAGCGTGCTCGGGACAGCCATCGGCGCAACACTCCTGTCTCCGCTATCGCAGCCTGACCCGATGCGCGCATTCGGTTTTGGCTCAGGCGTCTGGATGATTGTCACGACGGTCGTTGCGGTCTTCACCGGTTCGTATCTCGCTGGTCGATGTGCACCTGTCCTCGGATGGCTGCACGGCGTGCTCGCGTGGGCAGTCATGATTCTTTTCGTCGTGTACGGCATGGCGTCCCTCGTCGGGGGTGCTGTCGGCGTTGCCGGCAACGTCGCCACGGCGGGCGCGACTGTGGGGGCCGCGCAGGGCCAGGCGCCCGGCGGCAACCCGGTGGTCGACTCGGTCAGACAACAGGTTCAGAGCGTGGTCGCGTCGGCAGCCTCGGTAGCTTCGAGCCCGCAAGCCGAGCAGAACGCACGCCAGGCTGCGGATACCGCTGCCCGTGCCGTCGCTCGCGCGACGTGGTTTTCGTTCGCCGCGCTTGTCGTGGGCGCAATCATCGCTCTGGGGTCCGGCAGTCTCGGCTTTCGCCATCAACCCCTTTACGAGGAAGGAGGCGGCTCGTCCAGCGACGCCGCAGTACGCGCCGCACGCGGAAGTGGGGGCACACGTACCAACAGTCCTGCCCGTTGACGCCTGACGGCTGGCGTTCGGTTTTGCGCGAGGAACATGCTTCTGATGGGCGTCGCCCGGTCGACCGTCCGGCGCCCCCGTCGACCTGAAGGAGATTGTGTCGAAGTTCGCGAGACCAGCGAGCGGCCGGTCGTCTCCAAAACTTCGCGAGTGGTCCAGGAGGCGGAGCGACAACACGCGTCAAGTATCTCTGCCTTCGGGGTCGAAAGTATCGGAGGTCTCGTTATTGTGGACTTCTCCGGAACCGTAACATCGTGTACAGAGCTGCCACCGCCCTCCGTCGCATTTTGGGCACGTGATGGTGTTGGACGTGTGAGACATGTCTGAAACAGTCTCGATTTCAGTTATCTGCACTTTTCCCGTCCCGCCACATTTTTCGCACTTGATTTTTCCTTGGCCACCACATTGCTGACAGGTAGTCATGGTCTCCCTTCCTAGTGGTTAGGTGTACATGACCATACTACTCCGAGCGCCTGAGAACACGAAGCCAGATGCTGGCCTCCACGAACTCGTGCAGTTCCTTGACGCGACGAGAACTTGTCGGCGTGGTCCTGGGCCGATTGTGCTTTTTGAGAACACGTGACGCACCTCCGCGGCGGTCAGCGCCACATCGAGCCTTTGTAGCACCCTCGGCTAGCGCGGATTGCCCTTAAATACGCTGGCAAGATGCCGATTGCTTTCCGTCAGAGGTCGCCGAGGTCCTAGCTACGACCGAGGTGTGTCGCGAAAAATATAAGTTCGTTTAGCTAGAAATGTCTTTAAGTTCTTTCTTCGAGAAAGAATTGCCTTTGACATCCAAGCCATTGACTGGATGGCAGTCTTTTTCCATCGTGGATGACGGTCCTAGGGCCCGCGTAAAAAGAGTTTTTTTCGATAGGGTCTTCTGGGAAGTCACGATACGCCGGAGCGGAAAACATGCGTTCGTTCACAGCAGAGTTCGTCCTGGACGGCAGTGAAGACCACGGCACCATGATTTCCAACTTGGGTGGAACGTTCGAAGGAAGGATTCGTCTGTCCGTTAACGTTCATCTGGTTCAAACGTGACTGCGTCCCTCCTGAAAATTTTGGTTGCCGCGCCATGCCGTTTCCGTCAATCGTGGCGCGGCTATCACCATGCAGTTGGTTCGCGCGTTCAAATATCGGTGTCTATTCCCGAGTCGAGGTCCCGCGTCGCCGACCAGTAGGGAGAACGGTTGTAATACTGATGTACCTGAGTCCCCCACGTTGTATCTGCCATTGCAGGCCAATGGTCCTTGTCAAAACCAGGGTCATCCTTGAGCTGTTGCGCGCTGATGTCCACGCGGAAGCATTTCGCATCGGTATCGAGTGTCAATGCGCTCCACGGCATAGCGTGCAGCGTCGTGCCCATTCCAAGAAATCCGCCTTCGGACAGCACCGCGTATGCAATCCTGCCAGCGCGAACGTCGAGCATGATGTCCGAGATTTTTCCGACGTCTTCGCCATCGGAAGTCACCACCTTGGTTCCATCGAGGGTGTCCGCAGCCATGACGTCCGGGCCCGGGCCATCGCCTACTCCCGTGCCGACAATGCGGGCCCCGGCGCCAGACGGGCTTCCTTGCGGGTCGAGTGCGCTCATGATTTCCTCCTGTCAAAATAGGGATTAACAGAGGTGAGCAAGCGCTATACCCACGTGAGACCGCGGAAGGACGTCGTTTGGTAGGGCAGAGGCAAGCCAACGACCAACCGCACCTCGTGGAAACCGCCCCTGCAAAGAGCTACTGCTACACTTTTTCGATGGGAAATCTTGCTCGGGTTCAAAACGTAAGGCGAGCAGCGCGGTGCAGGGTTCCTGGGCATGCCCGTTGCAACTGATGAGATTCGCCCGAGTAATGAGAGGCGCAAGCAAAGGAGGCATCATGGCAGACGCTTTCAAACCCGGCGAAATCGTCACGGTGTCGGGTGTCTATTCGGTCGTTCTTGAAGGTGGCGACAACGAGGGCCGGACATTCGATGCCACATGCGTTGAGGGTGACCGCTTCCCGCCAACGCGCACTGGCGTCGGTGTTCACTACGAGCTGAAGTACGGAGCGCCTTACTCACACCGGCACCCTGAGTTGAATCCGGGCAGGTAATAGGCACCGGCAAGCCGTATCGTGACGGAGTCATGAGTGACATCGGACTGCCGGACATGGGACGGGTATCAACTGGTCCGGACATTCCGTCAACTGGAGTGCCTTGCCGCGACGACCTTTGTGGCGATTACCGGTCATGCCGATGACGCGGGCAGGAAGGCAGCCGTTGAGACGCGCTTCGATATCCATGTGCCCAGCCCGCCGATGCGAGCAAGTTCGAGCAGCTTCTGATTAAGCGAAGAGAGACAATTAGACATCCATAATGAGAAGAGAATCGCAGACCGTTCGTTTTCGCGTGGTGCGACTCTCCGCCGCAGGGCCGCAGTAACGCACTTCATCTGGATTGACTGGCGGTTCCAGGTGTCGCCGGTACAATCGAAGGACCTATCGCTTGGACCTCGAACATGACCGCACCCCCGGACGTACAGGACGTTTTTTTGCGGATGCTCGTAAACGACAAGACCGCGGTAAACGTGTTCCTCGTAAACGGCATCAGACTGAACGGTCAACTGGCCGCCTTTGACCAGTTTGCAGTTCTGCTGGAGTCTGGTCCAGGTGTGCAAGTTGTTTTCAAACATGCCATTTCGACCGTGGCGCCGGTCAATGGCAGGGGCCAGGCACGTGAGCCGACCGAGGTGGCAGTGAGTGGTGACAAGTCGAACCACTTGCGAAGTCGCGTCCGATGAGAACCAACATGACATGCTGTGGCCACGCGACAGCGAGAGCGCTGCGGTGTCAGATGAGCTGTATGTTTGGCCGCCTGCTTACCCGCGGGCCTTGCTTCACGTCAAAGCTGACCTTCTGGTTTTCCCGCAGCGATTTGAAGCCTTGTGCCTGAAACTCGGAGAAGTGCGCAAACAGATCCTCGCCACCATCATACGACGTGATGAGCCCAGAACCCTTCGCATCGCTGCGGAGGGGTAAGCTCTCACGGTTGTTCGAGCGCGTTTTCAATCAGCCGTTGAGCAAGCTAAATCCGGCCATCAGGGCCTCTGCTTCAGTTGCGAAAGGTCGTTCGCCCACGTTAGGCAAAGAGGCTTTCGACAGTTCCCGCCGTACCCGGCCAGGCATCCACCGCGGTTATCCGGACAGTACTGCCCCAAATCATAGAGACGTCGTATGGAGTCCTGGGCATATCGATATCCCGAAAAATAGCTGGCTACCATACGGCGGCGAGGAATTCGTCATCCTGTTTGTGGACTGCGGATATGACGGGGGGCTAGGCTGCCAGAAGACAGCTCGCATTGCTGTCGCGCCGCGCGTCTTCGAGGACCCGCAAGAGCGTTTCCAGAGAGAATGGTTTTTGCAGACACACATCGAAGAGCCGAGCAAACTCTGCATTGCTATCGCTGTCACCCGTCATCGAGGCAACAAAGGGCCTGGGGAAGACTGGCCTGTCAAGCAGCGACAGCGCAACGGCACTGCCGTTGATGCCGGGGAGGTTTTCGTCCAGGAGAACGAGGTCGAAAGCGCCGGCTCGGAGCAGCTCCAGCGCAGTCTCCCCGTCGGGCGCCATAACGGCGCGGTGACCAATGCAGTCGAGCAGGAAGACCAGACTGTCCGCGACGAACTCGTTATCGTCGACGACGAGCACATTCATTCAATATCCTTATTACGCGAAGTTCGCGGCGCTGCCAAGAATGCTTCTTATGTAATAAGATATTATTAAATGGCGTTGCCTATACGTTAGTTTTACAAATTAATATCTAAGTATAACAGGACATAACGGCAGCAGCGCAGCCCCAAGGGCTCCGGGGCTTCGCTTCAACGCGCGGGACCTGCCTAGCCTCACTCTCTATCGCGGGCAATTGACAGCCCCGCCAGAAAGGCCTTGTAGTCAAATTTCGAAGTCCGCGCTCTTCCGCTGGCAGATAGTTCTGCTTAACTTCATACACCAGTTAATTGTTAGTGGAAGTGTTGAAAGACTCGTCGACGTGCAATGAAGGCTGAAACTAGTCACCGCACGGTGCGACGCTGCCGCGCGTTGGCGAGCTGCGTCCAGTTCATCCACGGGCTCAGCTGTCGGGGGAACTGTTGAACACGAGCGCATCTCTGTTAGCGTTCAATGCGAATGCCCGTGGCCTCCGCCACCGCCCCGGTAATGGCCGCCACCCATACCACGCCCGGGGTATCCGTGGCCACCCCAGCCGCCATGACCGCCCCGACCGCCTCGATATCCGTGACCCCAATAGCCGTGGTGGCCCCAGTAGCCGTGTCGGCCCCAGTAGCCGTGCCGGCCACCGCCGTAACAGCAGCCGCCCCAATAGCCGAAGCTCAGCGACACCGACGGCCCCCACCACGCGGGCCGTCCGTAGTACGGATACGCGACGGGGTAATACGCAGGGGCGACGAAGACGGGCACGGCTGGTGCGATATAAGTGGTCGCCGACGCAGTCGCATCTGACGCGGCTGTACCGGCTGCGGCATCGGGCATCGAGAAAGGATATTGCTGCGGCGCGGCCGCCGCCACTTCGCCGTATGGAACGTAGCCGTAGGGCGCGTAGTAGTAGCAACCGGACAAAGCTGCGGACAGGACCACCACCGCAACGAGGCCGCCCGCGCGCGACGTTGCATCCGGCGTTTTCATAACGTGCTCCAAGGTCCGATGCGACGCTACAGGCGGCGCGTCTTTAATACAATTACCTTACAGCAAGCACGATGCCCGGACGTCCCGGAATTGAAGGACAGTACGCGTCAGATTTCGGCCGGGTGGAACGGTGGCGAAAAGGTCAACCATTCATCGGTCGTCGTTGGGGGCGGCACACACTGAGGGAATCGGTGCTTGTTCCTCGGTTCGTCAACGGATGGCTCTGACCCTGGCCCTGGCTCGTAGGTAATTTCGATGGGTTGCCGCTGATTCTGCTGGAAGGTACCGTGATGTTTGCCGCGCTGTCCGGCGATGGTGAGTACCCCCTCCACTATCATGCGATGTGATGCGACCGCGTTGCGGCTTCGCGCGGTACCCAGGTGACTGCTGGTCCGACCCACCGAATGACGACTGAAACCGCTGGAGCCGACGGTCCGGTCGTCTTTGTCGTCGATGACGACAAGGGAATCAGGCATGCCCTCGACACGCTTATGCGCTCAGTAGGCTTGCGCGTCGAAACGTTCGAGTCCCCGGACGAATTTCTCCGGTTTCCTCGCTCCACCGGGCCAGGCTGCCTCATCCTCGACGTGCGGCTCCGCGGGAAAAGCGGCATGGCGTTTCACCAGGAAATCGTCAATAGCGGCATGCGCATTCCCGTCGTCTTCGTGACCGGTCATGGAGACATCGAGATGGAAGTGAAGGCGATGAAGGCCGGCGCGCTGGACTTCCTCGCCAACCCGTTCAACGACCAGGACATGCTCGACGCAGTGGCTCAGGCGCTGGCACAAGACAGTGAGCGGCTCGCGGCAGAGGCCGCGTTAGCCGGCCTGCGCGCCTCGTACCAATCCCTGTCAACGCGCGAGAAAGAGGTGATGGCCTCTGTGCTTTCCGGCCTGCTGAACAAGCAGATTGCCACCGAGATGAACCTCAGCGAAATCACGGTCAAGGTTCACCGTGGACAGGTAATGTGCAAGATGAATGCGCGCTCGATGCCAGACCTTGTCCGCAAGGCCGAATCGCGTGGTATCCAGCCCCGTCTGTTCCACCGCGGTCATCATTGAGCGCCGTCGTGCGTTAGCACTTCTGCAAAGCGTCGATGACTCGCTAGGGATTTCCGACAGCGACCGAGAGCCAGTGAATCATTGCAGTGGCCTGGTAAGGCTTCTGCAACAACACAAGTGCGCCGTTACTCGCCGCTTTTGCCTGCAATGCCGGCGTCGGATATGCACTGATAAAGATGGTGGCCGGGGCATGTCCCTGGGCACAAAGGCGCTCATGCATCTCGATACCCGACATCCCGGGCATGCGGATGTCGGAAATCAGGCAGGAGGTATGGGCGGCCTGCCCGGATGCAAGAAATTCTTCTGCCGACTCATACATCTGCACCTGCCAGCCAAGCGACCGGATAAGGCCGCCTAACGCGACACGGACAGCTGAATCGTCGTCGACAATCGAAACGACTGGCGTAATTTGCAAAACGAGGCCCTCGACTATTCTCTCTCGGCATAACGTGTGGTCGGTGCCGCCCGTCTCTCCTGATTAGCAGATTACTTCGCAACGGCGTTCAGTGAAATCGTACGAATTTTTATGTGAACCGAACCATGTGCACGCCGGTCGCCGTGTGTCACTTTCACACCTCCTCCTCTATGGATGGCGGAAGGCTGAACGAGAACGTCGCACCACCGTCAGGGTTATTGGAGGCCCAGATTTGCCCACGGTGGGCTTCAACAATAGAACTGGAAACAGCCAGCCCCATTCCCATGCCGGAACTGCGTGTCGTAAAGAACGGTTCAAAGAGTTGCGGAAGATTGGCCTCCGGGATGCCAGCCCCCGAATCCCTTACCGCCACGACAACATTGCCTTCAGGGTCAAGGCGAGACTGGACGATGAGTTCGCGCCTGCCGTCGACGCTCGCCATCGCCTGCAGACCGTTGATGATTAAATTGACGAGCACCTGCTGGAGCTGCACACGGTCGCCCCGTATCAGCGGTAGCTCCCTGGCAAGACGACGTGTCAGCGAGTCACTCTGCCGCTCAATATCCCGCCTGATAAGGATAATCGCCTCTTCGACCACGTCATTGATTGCAATCGCTGCACGGTCCGGCGGCGCCCCCTTCATGAGCGCCCTCACACGTTGCACGATTTCTGCAGCTCGATTCCCCTGGTCTGTCATGTGGCTCACGCAACCCTCTATTTCTTCCATGTTCGGAGGCTGGCGATGCAACCAGCGCAGACATGCTTCACCGCTTGTTACGATGGCGGCCAGGGGCTGTCCCACTTCGTGGGCAATTGATGCACTCAGCTCACCCAGCGCCGTTACCCGGCTTACGCGTTCCAGTTCGCTTTGCGCATGCCGCAACCGCTCCTCTGTCTGCTTCGCCGCCGTCACGTCCATCACAGCCCCGATGAACGCTCTATTGTCCGGCTGACCGCTCGCTGACCTCCCAACGACGTGGAGGTGCTTGATGCGTCCATCAGGAAAAAGCAGACGATGCTCGACGGTAAAGTCGACGGTGAAACCGCGTGCCTTTGTAATCTTCTCCTCGAACAGGGGCATATCGTCGGGATGCACCCGCTGCCTGATAAGTTCAACGCTGGGCGCGACCGCCAGGTCGTATTCGAAGATAGAAAAAGTCTCGTCGGACCAGAGGAGTTCGCCGCTCGAGACATTCCAGCCAAAACTGCCGGTCCTGCTTAGTTTCTGCGCTTCGGCGAAGTACTGCGCCTGACTCTTCCGGAGCAGTTCTTCGGCATGCTTGCGCTGCGTGATGTCGTTGTTGGTCTCAAGCGTGGCCAACGGATTTCCCGCGCCGTCGCGCTGCAGCGCCCAGCGGCTCGTCACGATTATCTTGGTGCCGTCCCGCCTAGTGTGGACTAACTCGCCCTCCCACTGGCCGTCGCGAAGAAAAATCTGCTGGAGCTCGTCTCGAGGCAGCGGGAACGCCGAACACAGAAATTCGTCAATGAACTTGCCAATCGCCTCTTCTTTCTTCCATCCATAGAGTGTCTCGGCTGCCTGGTTCCAGTACGTAATCACGTTATTTTTATCGCGCACGATGATGATGTCGTGTGTCAGTTCCAGCAGTTGTGCCTGCGCGCGCTGCGTCTTTTCCACGCGGCCAATCCGCCTGACGAGGGTGGTGATTGCGATTGACGTGACGAGAAAGGCAACAAGGGAGAATAAATCCCCGGGTTTGCTGATGTGGAAGCTATTGATGGGTTCCATGAAAAAATAGCCGAGCAACGCGGCGCCGGCAACCGAGAAAATAAGCGATGAGATGAAGCTGTCCAGCAGGGACAGGAGAACAACGATAACCAGCAGAAAGAAGCCGGCGGTGCCCAGTTCCTGCTCCAGAAGGCCGCAGGTCACAGTAACGGCTCCGAGCGCGACACAGCCTCCCATCCACAGCGTCGCCAGGTATCGCAAGCTTCTGCTTTCATGTGAAGAAACTGTCGTGCGCACGGAAAGTCTCCCTTTAGCGCCGCTGCACCCACCGCGTGCATCGGTCTCGCGACAATAGTCGACGCTTCTGACTTCGCCGTCTATCCGGCTCGCATCCTATCCGGTTAGCAAATCCTTTTCGTCGAACGCATCGCTACGAACATCCCGCATGACGATGCGCTTACTCATTTTCTCTTGCGCAGAGAGATGCATCAATTTAATGGCTGGGTCGGCTGAATGCTCAGCTGCGCTCCGACACACCCACGAATCGCCAAGCCTAGCTCGCCGCCTACAAGTCAGGAGCCGAAGTAAGGTCTGCACGACTCAGTCAGAGCGTAGGAGCGTCGCCGCTCGACCCAACAGTGCCTTTGACTTCGTAGAGCTTGTTTTTCTTCGCTCGGGCCTTCTTGCCGCTCCGAGCCAAGGCTATGGAAGCAGTGACCATGGCGACGCCTAGCCACAACATAGGTGATAACTTTTGTTCCGCA
Organism: Paraburkholderia sp. RL18-101-BIB-B; assembly: GCF_046026985.1. Classification (NCBI taxonomy): domain Bacteria; kingdom Pseudomonadati; phylum Pseudomonadota; class Betaproteobacteria; order Burkholderiales; family Burkholderiaceae; genus Paraburkholderia; species Paraburkholderia sp. RL18-101-BIB-B. The sequence goes on along the minus strand of NZ_JARESV010000051.1, from coordinate 45,449 downwards.
TGGAACCCGAGAAATATGGTCGAGAGAACGGGCGTCGCATAGCTCAACGCAGTCGTTGTGCCCGTATTTCCCTTCTTCATTCCGAAGTCCCAAAGGTAAAACGCAAGGCCCATGGGGCCTACGCCCATGTAGACCAGAACTAGCCAGTCCTGTGCCATCAAGCTCGGCGTTTCCCTCGTCGCAAAATGTAATGCGAGACACGCCAATCCCGCGGGTAGTGAAAATGCACCAACCGAGAGGCTGGAGACGGAGCTGTAACGCTTGCCGAGTATTGAGTATCCGGCCCAAGCGAACGCTGATACCAAAGCGAGGAAGTATGCGGCGGCTTGTCTGAGGACGTGTTGGCCGACAAGGCTTGTTGGGTCGCTTGCCAAGAGCGGCTGCTGGACCGACCAACACGCGGCAGCTGCCCCCCCGAAGCCGAGAAGAGCACTGAGGAACAGAGTTCGGCGCTCTCCTTCTCCGGATGATGGACGGCCAGCCATACACACGATAATAATCGGCCACAAATAATGAACGAGGCTCACGCCGATGGGGTCGCCGAGTTTTAGCGCGAAGAAGTAAATGACGTGGTAGGCGAACATCAACCCGCTTCCGAGCAGCAGAAGGCCCAGGGGTAGCTTCCAATGCCGCACCCATGGCAGACCGATAACGCCGCCTATCGTCAAAGCAATACCATTGACGAACAAGATGGGTATGCCGTGCAGGAGGTCAACGCTAGTCGCAAGCGTGCTCCACATCAGAATCGTCATCGCAATACCAAAAAGGGCCATCTTGTCTCTCCCAAAATGACCAATCTGCAGCACCTACCTGCCGCTGTCTTCCTGCCTGAAACAGTAATTCAACGATGGCGTTTCGTAGCTTTTAGAGAGACGAGATAAACAGGCCGTAAGCGAGTGTCTTTGTTTTCAAATGAGCTTCCCGCGCGGTGGCATGTCGTCGCCTCCGCGAGCAACAAAGCGACCGGGACGTCCAGCAGAACCTGCTGCGGAACCTGATGAAGACAGTAAAAGCTGCTGTTCGACTGCTGGATTAAAGTTCTGATTGCCGTCCGTGCTCAATACACTGTGGTCTTCATCTGGACATCTGATAGGAGCTACCGTGGAACTCACCGACTTCGACACACTGACCTTTGACTGCTACGGAACCTTGATTGACTGGGAGACTGGCATCTTCGCGGGACTGCGGCCCTTGCTCGAGCGCGCCAAGGTGCCGCTCACGCGAGACCAGGTATTGGAAGCGCATGCCCGTCACGAGTCTTCGCAGCAGAAGTACACGCCGGCGAAACGCTACCAGGAATTGCTGCCCATCGTCTACAAACGACTGGCCGAGGAATGGGGCCTGTCGTTCACACACGAGGAATGCGTGACGTACGGTCAGTCCGTCAGGAATTGGCCCGTATTTGAGGATACTGCGGCTGCGCTGCAGTACCTGAAAAAGCACTACAAGCTTGTCATCCTATCGAATATCGACAACGAGAGCTTCACTTACAGCAACGCCAAGCTGAAGGTCGAGTTTGACGCAATCATCACGGCGGAAGACGTTGGCTCTTATAAGCCATCACCGCGAAACTTCGAATACATGCTGGAAAAGCTCGGCGACCGTGGGATAAAAAAGGAGAAAATCCTTCATACGGCCGAAAGCCTTTTCCATGACCACAAACCCGCGAATGAGTTCGGGCTCGCATCCTGCTGGATTTACCGCCGTCATTCGCAAACGGGCTTCGGTGCGACGATGAACCCTGGCTCGCAGCCGAAAATTGACTTCCGGTTCAACAGCATGGCGGATTTCGCCAAGGCACACGAGGAAGCATTTTCGAAGAAGTAAGACAATAATGTCTTGTCGGCATCGAAGACACGCGTGCTGTTCTCGTATTCAGGATGCTGACAAGACCATTGCCGCGTGATGGGGTTTTTGAAGATACTGAAACACAGGAGGCGCTGTGGCTTTGACAGATTTCAAGGCACTCACATTCGACTGCTACGGGACTCTGATTGACTGGGAGTCAGGCATCGCATCAGGTTTGTCGGAACTCGCATCGAGGGTGGCAGAACCTCTAACGCGTGACGAAATCCTTGAAGCGCACGCGCGCCATGAGTCGTATCAGCAGAAAATCACGCCTGCGATGCCCTACGACCAACTTCTCCGGGTTGTGTTCAAGCGTCTAGCGGAGGACTGGAGCGTACGTTACAGTTGGGATGAAGCGGTTGCATATGGTGCCTCGGTCGGCGATTGGCCCGCTTTCCCAGACTCAGCTAGCACGCTTCAATATCTGAAAAAATATTTCAAGCTGGTGGTCCTGTCTAACGTGGATAACCGAAGCTTCAAAGCGAGCAACGCGAAGCTGGGGGTTGATTTCGATGCAATCGTGACGGCCGAGGATGTCGGGTCATACAAGCCATCGCGAAATAACTTCGAGTATCTTTTCTCGACGTTGTCAGCGATGGGAATCAAGAAGGACGATACACTCCATATCGCAGATAGCATCTACCACGACCATGAGCCTGCGAGTGAGCTGCAGCTTCGCTCATGCTGGATTCACCGGCGCTACGAGCAGCGTGGATTCGGCGCAACGCTGAAGACATCTGTCGAACCAGCCGTCGACTATAAATTCACGAGCATGGCGCAGTTGGTCAAGGCGCATCATGAGGACCTGGCTAACGGATAGCATAGTCGCCTTCGACTGACACAGTAGCCAATTCGAGCACGCACGATATGCGACAGAAGCTTGACCGGACCGATATCAAAATCCTTGCCGAACTGCAGAGGAACGGCAATATGACGAACGCCAACCTTGCAAGCGCCGTCGGGTTGTCCGCGAGCCCTTGTCTGCAACGTGTGAAGCGTCTCGAATCAGCGGGAATCATCTCTGGCTACGGGGCGCATTTGAACCTGGCCAAGCTGACCAGCACGGTGACCGTGTTCACCGAAATCATGCTGCATGACCACCGGCGCGAAGACTTCACGCGCTTCGAAGCAAACCTGCGGGACTTTGATGAGATTACGGAGTGTCACCTGGTCAGTGGTGGATACGACTACTTGCTGAAGTCCATCGTCAAGAACATCGGGCACTACCAGGAAGTCATCGAAAAGCTGGTAGACCGCAATATCGGAATCGAGAAGTATTTCAGCTATATCGTGATTCGGTCAACGTTCGTCAAGCAAACAGTGCCGCTCGACAAGTTGATGTCTGAAGACGACTAACGGAGCATGTGCGGGATGACGAGGGTTCAGTACGTCTGCAACTCTAGCAGCAGGACAATCCACGGAAAACTGAACGAGAACGTGGCTTGGTTCGACTTCCATCAAGTTGCCCATCTGTTTGGCATCAAGCCCGAGAAGGCGGCCCAGTTGCTCTGGCAAGTCGGCGCGACCGGCGAAATCAACGCAGACATCGATGTCAAACAGTACGACCGGAGCAAGTACCTGTTGAGCCACAGGGCGGTCGTCGCCGTTGGATACCACATTAACTACGGCCGGGCCGCCGCGTTCCAGAAATGGTGCGCGTCCGAGCTGACGGCTCTGCTTCACTGAATCGCACTTGTACGCGTCGGCGTTCGCCAGGCGTTCTGAGCGGCGAAGAAAAAGGCCACCGTCCGTGCTGGATGATGGCCTCGCGGCAGGCCGGCTACCTTAGTCGAGACCGCCTTGGCAGATATACTTGATTGACAGGTAGTCGTCGAGGCCATACTTCGAGCCCTCGCGGCCGTAACCGGACTCTTTGACACCGCCGAACGGCGCCGCTTCGCTTGCCACCGCCCCTTCGTTCATCCCAACGACTCCCGCTTCGAGAGCGCGGGAGACGCGGTCAGCACACCGCATGTCTTGCGTGTAGAAGTACGCAGCGAGACCAAAAGGCGTGTCATTAGCCAGGCGAATTGCCTCTTCCTCGGATTCGAAGCAATACAACGGGGCTACAGGCCCGAAAGTCTCTTCGCAGGTGACGAGCATCTCGTTGTTCGCATGCGCCAATACCGTCGGAGCATAGTAGTTCGGCCCCATCTCCATCAGACGCTTGCCACCCGTCAACACTTTTGCACCCTTCGAAACAGCGTCGCTCACGTGGCGGTCAATCTTGTCGATTGCCCTCACGTTAATCATCGGCCCGATTTGCGACTGCGGGTCGGTCGCTGGCCCGACCTTGAGTGCGCCCACTCGTGCGGCGAGGAGCTCAGCGAACTTGTCGAATACGCCCGCCTGCACGTAAATCCGGTTCGGACAAACGCACGTTTGTCCGCCATTACGGAACTTTGCAGCCATCAGGCCGACCACAGCGGCATCGAGGTCCGCGTCGTCGAAGACGATGAAGGGAGCGTTTCCGCCCAGTTCCAGCGAAAGCTTCTTCAGCGTGCCGGCCGACTCGCGAGCGAGATACTTCCCAACCGCCGTGGAGCCCGTGAACGTAATCTTGCGGACGCGTTCATCGGCAAGCCAGTCTCCTACCGCTTCGATGCCCTGGTCGCGTGACGCGCTGAGCATGTTGAGAACGCCGGCGGGAACACCCGCTTCTTGAGCAAGCGCTGCAAGCGCGAGGGCCGTCAGCGGCGTGTCTTCTGCGGGCTTGCCGACGACCGTGCAGCCTGCTGCCAGAGCAGGAGCAATCTTGCGTGCAATCATCGCGAGCGGGAAGTTCCACGGCGTGATGGCCGCGACAACCCCGACAGGCTCTTTGATGGTGCGCATCTGCTTGCCGCGCTGTTGTTGCGGGATGAGGTCGCCGTAGACGCGAGTTGCCTCATCTGCGAACCAGGCGACGTAGGATGCGCCATAGGCCACTTCACCGCGGCTCTCAGCCATCGGCTTTCCCTGTTCCATGGACATGATTGTCGCAAGGTCCTCGGTGTTAGCGACAATGAGAGCGTGCCAGCAGCGGATAATCTCGGCACGTTCGCGGGGCAGACGTTCACGCCAGTCCTTGGCCGCTTTTGCTGCCGCGTCCGTCGCCGCGCGTGCGTCGGCCTTTCCGCTGTTTGCAACTTCGGTGATGAGTTCACCGGTAGCGGGATTCGTAACCGGGTAGCGGGCGTTATTGGCCGCATCCGTCCATTCGCCACCAATCAGGTTCTGCCGACGCAGAAGTTCTTCACGTTTCAGTCTCAGTTCCATACTCGATACCCTCAAAGAATACGTTGCTTATCACCCGTGCAACTTACTGAAACGGGCGTTAGCTCTTAATCGCACGGCGCACGTCGGCGCTTTCCAGAACGTCATCGAGCGTTTTGCGAACCCGCTCCACCATCATGTCGACTTCGCCCGCCGTGTAGCAGAGGGCCGGCGCGAAGCCGAGAATATTGTCCCCGAACGCCCTGAAGATAATCTTGTTGCGAGCAGCGGCGTCGAAAATCCGGTCGGCGAGGTGCAGCGCGGGGTCGAAGCGTGCTCGGGTCGCCTTGTCCGCAACCAGTTCCACTGCGCCCAGAAGGCCAGCGTGTCGTGAGTCACCAACAAGTGGGTGGTCGAGAAGACTGTCCAGGCCATTCGCGAAACGCGGCGCCTGCGCTTGCCCATTCGCCAGAAGGCCGCCTTCGGTGTAAAGGCGCAGCACTTCGAGTCCAATGGCCGCACTCACGGGGTGCGCGGAGTAGGTTTGGCCGTGACCGATTGCTTCGCCGGGCTTGCTGCCGTCGGCGATGCCTTGGTACACGGCGTCAGACATCAGGACAGCGCCCATCGGAGCGTAACCAGCCGTCAGGCCCTTCGCGATGGTCATGAGGTCGGGCTCCACTCCTTCGGTCTCGCACGCGAACATCGGACCTGTACGGCCGAAGGCAGTAATGACCTCGTCTGCCACAAACAGGATGTCAAGTCGCTTGCACGTGTCGCGCATCGCCTTGAGCCATCCCTTCGGCGGCACGATGACGCCGCCCGAGCCCTGAACAGGCTCACAAAAAAATGCCGCCACATTGTCAGCGCCGAGTTGAGCGACCTTGTCTTCAAGCGCCTTCACCGAGCCTGCGATGATGGCTTGCGCATCGTCCGGCGTCCCGCTGCGATACGGATATGGCGACGGAATGTGGTGCTGAGTCGGCAGCGGCACATCGAAGTTCCGATGGAAGCTGGCGATTGCAGTCAGGCCCGAACCAATGGAGGACGAGCCATGATAGCCACGCTCCAGAGCGATGAAGTGCTTCTTGCTAGGCCGGCCGATGGCGTTGTAGTAATGGGTGATGAAACGCAATGCGGAGTCCACTGCGTCCGAGCCGCCCAGCGAGAAGTAGACGTGTTGAAGACTCTGCGGCGAAAGCTCTACGAGACGCTGTGCAAGCTCGATTGCCGGCTGAGAGCCGAAATGGAAGTAGCCGGTCGCGTATGGCAGCTTTGCCATTTGCTCCGCCGCAATTTTGACGATGCTTTCGTGACCGTAGCCGGTGTTCACGCACCAGAGTCCCGCGAACGCGTCGAGCAGCTCATTGCCCTCGGCGTCGTACAACCAGGCGCCTTTGCCGCGTTCCAGAACGGTGACGCCACGCTTCTCATGTGCGCGGTAGTTGGCGACCGGATGGATGAGATGCTTGCGGTCTGACTCAATAAGCGTTGCTAGTGACATTTCACAATCCTTGATAGGTTTCTGCCTAACCTCAGAATATCTGGAGGCTACGGCATTTGGTTTCGCCCGTCCGTGCCATGTATGGGTTCCCCAATTCAACTCAGCGCTCCGCGCGGCATTTTCTGCTGTCTGGTCAGGCTGTCGGCACTAGGTCGTCGGAGAACAGCGGCGCGGTCAGTGCGGTCAGCAGCCAAATTTCTTCGGTTATCGCGGTTTCGGGAACGACTTCCGCACACATGAAGGCGAATGCGCCGACCGTCCTTTTGCAGACGACGACAGGAATGTTGATGAGAGTGGCGGTGCCAAGCGACTTGAGCAGTTGATGGTCAGGGAAGTAATGCTCCAGGTCTACGTCGTTGTTGGCCACGAGAACGTCGCCTCGTTCGAGCACCTTCCGAGCCCAGTCAGACCCCGAGAGCTGCTTCCATCCGCCCACGGGATAAGCGCTGGGGACCGTTGAGTAAATCCGTCTTACCGCGCCAAGTTCTTTAGGGGCATCTGGGCGTGGGCGCGACACGAGTGCAGTGGCCTGAAGAAACGGCAGTCGCAGCTTGACGACTTCGAGCCACGCTTGAATTGCAGAGCCTCTCGACGTCGCCTGTCGAATCGCGGTCTGACCTTGGGCAAGCGTCGCCGACCGGCCATTGGTATTGACGTTCGTTGCAGCGTTGCTCGGCCGAGAGAGGAAAACGGCCGAAGCGCCTAATGCGGCGAGACTGGTGAAGTTTCTACGATTCATACAGTTTCTTCCTGCGTGGAAGGTTTGACGGGGCGTAGTGCCGGACTTTTTCTAGCCCTGCCATCGAGCCACTGCGCGAGGTGTATCGCGGAGCGTCCCGTGGTGTTCCGAATCTGTGAACGACAACTGAAACCGTCGCTAACCAGCACTGCGTTCTCATCGAGGGGTTGGATTTTTGGTACAAGTTCAGATTCGGCGACAGACCGAGCGACGTTTGCAGTCTTCGTGTGGTAACCGAATGCGCCAGCCATCCCGCAACATCCTGTCTGCAGAACTGCTCCTGATTGGGCGGCTTTGCCGACAAGGCGCGACTCTGCTTGCACTCCGCCACAGGCTTTTTGGTGGCAGTGCCCGTGTACATAGACGCTCTCGTCGAGCTTCGGAACATCGAAGCCCTCTGCCTCGAGGTATTCGGCCAGCGTCTTGACGGAGGTAGCCAGCGCGGCAGCTTTTTCGTCTTTAGGAAAAAGCGCGCGCAGTTCGTCCCGGAAGACCGAGAGGCAGCTAGGTTCGAGAACAACCACGGGCAACTTCAGGGCGATTACCTCCTTTAGTTCCGCCATGATGTCGACGAGATTGCGCCTGGCGTGGTCCAGCATTCCGGCGTCGTAGTAGGGACGCCCGCAACAAATCTGCTTGCTCATGAGCCGAACCGTCACACCGTACGACTGCAGCACTCGGACAGACGCTTCCAGGACTTCGGGAGAGAACCCATTGTTGAACGTGTCGGTCCACAGCAAGACCGTTCTAAATTCGCCATTCAGCGTGTGAGTGTCCTGCACGAGCTGTCTGCAGGTTTCGCTGTTGCGGAAGGCCAATGATGCGACGGCAGGGAACTTGACGTGCGATGCAAGCCCGAATTTCTCTGCTACTGCTCGGAACGGCCGCATCTTCATCGCGGTGTTGACGACGCCACTGATGCGAGTTGCTATAGGCAGCCATGTGCCGATGTGTCCAATCATCGTGTCCATCAGCGGACGCTTGGCTTTCTGATAGTGCTCGTACAGGAAGTGACTCTTGTATTTAGCCAAGTCGACATGCGTCGGGCAATCGCTGCGACATCCCTTGCACGCGAGACAGTTGTCCAGCGAGTCCTTGACGTCCTTGTTGTCCCAACCGTCAGTGATGACCTCGCCCTTGAGCAACTCGAACAGCAGGCGGCTGCGGCCCCGCGTCGAATACTTCTCTTCGCGCGTTGCACGATAGCTGGGGCACATCGTCCCACCGTCGAGGGAGCGGCACTTCCCCATGCCAATGCACCTTTCGGTGGCGCGCGCAAAAGTATCGGGCGTCTGAAGGTTCCCGAACGAAAAGTGGCTGGGTACGTCGACCCGACGATAGGTGGGGCCAAGCCGCAGGTTCTCGTCGACAGGCATCGCATCGATGAGCTTTCCGGGGTTCATCCGGTTCTTCGGGTCCCAGATGGACTTGAACTCGCGGAACGCATCCATGACTGCCGGCGGGTACATCAGCGAGAGCAACTCGCCTTTGGCCTGTCCGTCGCCATGCTCGCCAGACAGCGAACCCTCGTACTTGACGACGAGCTTCGCTGCTTCTTCCAGGAACTGGCGCCAGGCGTGAATGCCCTGGCTGTTGCGCAGGTCGAAGTTGATACGCGAATGAATGCAGCCGTCGCCAAAGTGGCCGTACATGTTGGTGGTGTAACCGTAACGCTCAACCAACGCTGCGAACTCTCGAAGATACGCGCCCAGCAGCCGCGGTTCGACCGCTGCGTCTTCCCAGCCGACCACCGGGTCCGGCTTCAAAGGGTCATCGCCAATGGACGTCGCGGACGCGCCGGTCTCTCGGACCGACCAGAGCCGCCTCATCAGTGTCGCATCGGACACCACGCGCGCATTCGGGCAACCGGGCAGCGAGAAGGTCATGTCCGCCGCCGCTTGCGCGCGCTGCAGCGCCGATTCGAGATTGTCGGCACCGAATTCGACCATTAGCCATGCATTGCCATCCGGCAACTCAGCGATGTCAGCAAGCGCGACCCCTCGTTCACGCAAGCCACCGACTATGCCTGTATCGAGCCCTTCCATCGCAATGGGTTCGAGCGGCAGCAGTTGCGGAACGCAGTCGGCAGCGTCGAAAATAGTGGGAAATCCGAAAACGGTAAGCACCCGAGCCGTTGGGTTGCGCACCAAGGTCGTCGTCGCGCGCAAGACCGAGACACATGTGCCTTCCGAGCCCACGAGTGCGCGGGCAATGTTGAAGCCATTCTCTGGCAGCAACTGGTCAAGGCTATAGCCCGAGACTCGGCGCTTGAGCTTGGGGAATCCCGCACGAATCTCGACCGCGTGACGGTCGACCAGGTCGCGTAGAGCCTGAACAATCTCTCGGCGACGTCCGCCAGCGGCCAAATGTGCCTGAAATGCAGCCTCGTCCGTTGGGCCGACCCAGAACCTTTCTCCATCGTAGGTCAGGATTTCCATCGACTCGATGTTCTCAGCCGTCTTGCCGGCCATAACCGAATGAGCCCCGCAGGAATTATTGCCAACCATACCGCCGATGGTGCAACGGCTGTGCGTGGCAGGGTCCGGGCCGAACGTCAAACCCTTGAGCGCAGCAGCGCTCTTCAGCTGGTCGCAGATGACGCCCGGTTGAACCACGGCGGTCCGGCTTTCGGCGTCAAGTTGTTCAATCCGGGTCAAGTGACGAGACGTGTCGATAATCACCGCAACGTTCACGGCTTGACCGCACATCGACGTGCCCGCGCCGCGTGTGAGTACGGGTACATCCGCCCCATGGCATGCACGCATCACAGAGATGACGTCTTCGACTGTACGCGGCAAGACGATGCCTATCGGAACCTGTCGGTAGTTCGATGCTTCGGAAGCGTATGCCGCTCGAGACCCGGCATCGAACCTAATCTCGGCGTCCGTCGTCTGAGCGAGTTGGCGCTGCAAAGAGACAAGCTTGTTGAGGTCGCGGCGTGAGGAGGACAAGTTCGAATTCATTTGGTCGCGAAAAACGGAAGGAGCGGCGAGAGGAGCCCTTGGCGCAGACCTTACGTCTGTCGAGACATCCCGCGTCATTCCAAATTAAAGCGCGACACAAAGTGGAAGTCTTCCTATTAGAAGTAGGAACGCGCGGGTCAGTCTTCCCGAAGACGGTAGAGGGTCATGGCGACTTGAACCTGGAAACGGACCTTGGGGTCCTCGAGTGTGACGTTGAGAATTTCTTCGATTCTCTCGAGGCGGTAGCGCATCGTACTGATGTGGATGCCGAGCGAGCGAGCCGCATTGACCAACTGAAAGCCTTCATCGGCGAGCGTGCCCAGCGTTTCAAGCAGGGATTCGCCGCGTGGTCGCGTGACGAGGGGTGTGACGAGCCGCTCAATGAGCATCTCGCGTGCGTTCGCGTCGCCAAGAAGCGCACGTGGGAACAGAATCTCGTCGAACCGATGCAATCTCCCGGGCCGCAACGTGGGTAGCAAGGCATCCACGTCTTTTGAACCTGTCGCCATCCCGTCAATGCCCGTGTGAACGCGGCTGACCGCCAGGGCCGCGCGTTGGTCGCGGATTGCGTCCCATAGTGCTTCGGGTGATGCATCCGCGGGAAGAATAAATTTAATCTGGTTCAACCATATCGCAAGCAATTCGGGCTGCCCGTTCGCACGAAGCTGATGTTTGAGCGCTCCAACCCAGCGCTCGCGGCGGTTGAGACCCTCCGTCGTAAGGGGTATGGGTTCGTCGAGAAGCACGAGACAGATTCGGTACGGGCTTGTCTGACTCCATCCGCATACCTTTGCGCGTTCAAGCGCACTGGGCGTCGCGGTGAATTCGCCGTCAAGTAATCCCGCCACGAGCGCGAACCCCAAGCGGTCTTCCTGTTGCGTGAGTTGTTGCTGGTGCATTAGATGCAGCGCAGCTACGACGCTCGCGTGCTCCATTGCACGCGCGTCGAGCTCATCAGCGTCCGAGCCGTCCAAATCAAGCCAAAGAACCGCAACGAGAGAATCGTGGAGGCGAACAGGGAGTCGCAGTCGATAGACAATACGGTCGGCGATTTGAAACTTGACGCGAGTGGGTCTTTGAGAGTCTTTCGCGTCAATGGGTGAATCCGAAAGAGAGGCAACGAATTGCTCTTCCAGCGATGGTGCGTCCGCTTCGGTCGCGGAAGTGCCGAGGAGCTCGCCGGACAGATTCGTGAATGTGACCTCGCGGCCCACGAGCTTTCGCAGCGTGTTCGCGATGTCACTCAGGCTGAGTGCCGTCATCGCCGCATTAGTTAACGCGCGGTGCAACTGCTCCGAGCGCTCGATAATCTCGGCTTGGAAGTAAATTATCTTCGCGAGTATCTCGTGGGTGATTTGGCTGAACTGGACGTCCCACGGCAGCTCCAGGAGAGGCAAGCCGACGCTGCGAGCCTCGTCGATGGCTTCTGGGGGGAAGTGGTCGCGAAAATGCGGGACCGCCAGTACGACGCCTGCGAGTCCGACTTTACCCAGGTCACGTACCAGCCGTCGCGACGTATCAGCATCGTTCGGCCAGTTGTAGCCGGTCGTCAGCAGCAATTCGCCCGGCTTGACCCAGTTGACGATGTCCGGATGGTCGACCATGTGAACCCAGGTAATCTCGCGCTGGAGATTCTCCTGACCGGCAACGACTTCTGCGTCACGTAAGACGGTTTCACGAATCGCGGTGTCAAGCTTCATGGCGGCGAATAGTGTCACCGCGGTATCAGCATGACACCGCGGCAGCTGTTAGATTTCTTTGGGCTGTCGGTAACCAAGAAGTACCCCGAGCAGGCTGAAGGCCGCTGCGAAAATTACGTAAATCGCGGGCGCCATAGGTGTGCCAGTCGCGCTGATGAGCCACGTCAGAATAAGCGAAGCGAATCCACCGAACGTCATCACAGCCATATTGTAGGCAACCGAGAGGCCGGTCGAGAGCACTTTGCTCGGAAACGTCTCGGACAGCGCGGCAAGGATGGGTCCCGTGTAAATCGCGATGAGTACGCCGAACACCGCTTGGAATACGCACAAGGTAGCGACCGACGGCGCTTTTACAATCATCGCGAACATCGGCCAAGCGAGCACAAGCATCGCTGCTGAAGCCCCGCCGAGAAGCCACTTGCGCCCGACTTTGTCGGAATACCAGCCGGTGAAAGGCGATAAGAAAGTGATGACGCCACCGCCGACCATTGCAGCGATAAACGATGCCGACTGCGGAAGCTTGAGAACCTTCACTGAGAAGGTCGGCATGTAGAAGAGAATCACATAAATGCAGACCGTCCAAAGCACGACCATGGAGAAACTTGCGAAGGCTTGCTTCGGATAGTCGCGAAGCACGTCGGCCAACGGGGTCTTCGACTTGTCAGTTTCATTCAAGAAGACCGGCGTCTCTTCGAGGTTACGACGGATGTAGAAGCCGATGGGTCCGATAAGCAAGCCGGACAGAAACGGGATGCGCCAACCCCAGTTTTCCATGTCAGCCGTGGAGAGCCCAAGCGTAATGCCTGTACCGAAGCAGGCACCCAGCAGCACGGCGAAACCGATGCTCGTTTGAATCCAACTCGAGTAGTACGCTTTCTTGCCCTTGGGCGCGTGTTCCGTGAGGAACGCTGTAGCCGTACCCATCTCACCGCCAGCCGAGAAGCCTTGCAACAGACGTGCGAGAACAATCAGGCAAGGGGCGGCCATCCCAATCTGCGAATAAGTCGGAGTAAGTCCGATGATGGCCGTACCTGCGCACATCAATAGGATGGTCAAGGACAGGGCGGCTTTGCGGCCAGCGCGGTCGGAGTAAATGCCGATGAGGATGCCGCCGAAGGGACGAACGAGAAAGCCGACGCCGAATGTCGCAACCGAGAGCATCAGCGATGTCAGGTCGTTACCGGTCGGAAAAAAAAGCTTCGCGATGGTGATGGCAAAGAAGCCATAGACCATGAAGTCAAACCATTCGAAGCCGTTGCCGAGGACGGTTGCGACAATCGCGCGCCGTCGCGCAGACTTCTCATCCAGGTAGGTTCCTGCCAGATTCACTGTGTTCATCTCCGCTCCCAATGCGTGCTCAAGCTCTTTTCAATGGTCGGCGCGTTCCCGGTCGGGAGCCCTGCCGTATCCCATTGAACTCAGCCAGAAATCGCATAACTACCCACCTTTGGTAGGAACGGAAGCTTCAAGCTTAGTACATCAAGTACTAATCTCGCCAAAAAAGATGAAAGTCTGACTACGAATTCCTACTTTTCGTAGATGTTCCCAGGGTTTGTGGCTACCTACCATGGATTCCATCTCAGGGAGGTGATTTCATGAACAAGGAACTCGACAAGAGCCAGAGCACCGCTGCGCTTCGCGACACGTTTGTCGCGCGCGGAGTTGCAACAGCACATCCAATCATTGCCAGCCGTGCAGCCGGCGCCTACCTCTGGGACGAAAAGGGGCGCAAATACCTCGATTTCGTCGGCGGTATCGGCGTGCTGAACGTCGGGCATAACCACCCGGCCATCGTCGCGGCAGTGCAACTGCAGCTCGAGTCGTTCTCGCACGTGTGCTTTCAGGTCGTCGGCTACGAGCCGTATATCCGCCTGGCCGCGCGTCTATCCGAGCTGGTTGCTCCGGGCCAAGGTTACAAGTCGGTGTTTCTGACCACGGGTGCCGAGGCGGTCGAAAACGCAATCAAGATTGCTCGCGGCTACACGAACCGCCCGGGCGTGATTGCATTCCGCGGCGGGTTCCATGGCCGTACGCTCCTTGGCATGTCGCTCACGGGTATGAGCGCTCCCTACAAGCAGAACTTCGGGCCGTTCGCGCCGGACGTGTATCACGCCCCGTACCCGAATGCGTATCACGGCATCACATCGGACGACGCGCTGAAGGCGCTGCAAACAATCTTCAGCACGCAAATTCAAGCCGACCGGGTGGCAGCAATTATTCTCGAACCGGTCCAGGGCGACGGCGGCTTCCTCGCTGCGCCGGCGGAGTTCATGCAGGCCTTACGCGAACTGACAAGAAAGCACGGAATCGTGTTGATTTGCGACGAGATTCAGACGGGTTTCGGTCGTACTGGCAAGATGTTCGGCTTCCAGCACTCCGGTATCCAGCCCGACCTGGTGACGGTCGCGAAGAGCCTCGCAGGCGGTTTGCCCATCTCTGGCGTGGTCGGTCGGCCCGAGATTGTTGATGCGCCGCAACCAGGCGGGCTGGGTGGTACGTATGGCGGCAATCCGCTCGCTTGCGCTGCGGCCAACGCCGTACTCGACATTTTCGAACAGGAAAACCTCCTTGAGCGCAGCGTGAAAATCGGCGAACAACTTCGTGCCGGTCTGGAGAAACTCCAGGTGACGCATCCAGAGATGGGGGAAATCCGCCAGACTGGCGCGATGGTCGCGGTGGAGTTCGTGTCCGACCAACCAGCCAGAACCCCTGATAGCGCAATTGTGCAGCGTATCCTCGACGCCGCCCGCGAAGAAGGTCTGCTGCTGATTAAGTGCGGCGTTGAACGCAACGTGGTTCGCTTTCTGTCGCCTCTCACCGTGTCTGACCAGGATGTGTCTGACGCGCTTGGGATGTTCGGGCGAGCAGTCGCTGCTGCGAAAGCCGCAACCTGAGCGATGCGTGACAGCCAAAACGACGCCTCGGAACTCGCCATGCATGTTTGCCATTCCGATGCGAGGACAAGTGCGACGCGTCGTTTCGACGTTCTGAGCCCCTATGACGGCACCGTCATAGGTCGCGCGCCGGACATCGACGTTCAAACGCTAGCATCGAGCTTCGACGAGGGTTCACGCGTCGCAGGGAACCAGCAAAACACTCATCCAATTCAGGAACGGCTCCGTAGTTGGGCAGGCAAGATTGGCTCCCAACATGAAGAATTGGCGCGCGTCGTCAGTCTCGAGACGGGGAAGCCCATCCGGTTTGCACGGGTTGAGGTGGCAACTGCTCTGGCGGCGCTGAATGCTTACTGTTCTTGTCCGTCGATTCCGCTCGTGTGCGACTGGACCGCAGCGCGGTCAGCTTTCTCCATTTTGAACTGGCGTGACCCAGTCCTTGCGACAGTTAAAGAGGCAATCGCAGTATTGAGTTCAGGGCGAGCCCTTGTCATCAAGCCGTCCTCGCGGGCTCCATTGGCTTCGCGAACGCTTGCATCGCTTTGGGCCGAGGGCGGCAATCTGGACAAACTCCTGTGCGTTGCGCCTTCAATCAACGCAATCGGTATGCTGCGAACCGCACTCAGGAGTTCGCACGTTACCGAAGTGCGATTCCATGGAAGCCGCGATGTGGGGTCTTATGTTTCGCGTGCATGCCATGAAGCCGTCGTGCCCGTGAAGATTTCTCAGAGCGAGCGGGCTCCGATGGTGATAGATGCGGATGCTGACATTGACGCCGGATGTGATGCGGTTATCGAGCGGGTATTCCTCCCCCCTCTTCTCGCTGGCCCCGAGCGCGTATCGTGCCTGTATGTGCACAACTCGGTCGCCGATGCTCTTGTCCCAATCCTAATCGACAGGGCGGCCCGACTTCATATCGGCGACCCGGTCGATGAACAGACCCAGATTGGACCCGTCATAGACGACGTGGCCGCCGCTTTTGTATCCGAGCAAGTCGACGACGCGCTGCTCGACGGTGCAACGCTCGCGGCCGGTCTGGTTGTCTTGGATGGCCGGCTGATTCAACCCATTGTTCTGGACCATGCGAAGCCGTTCATGCGCGTCTGTGTCGAAGAGGCCGAAGGCCCGATTCTTCCTGTCATCAGGTTCGGTCACCAATCAGAACTTCCTCGCACGATGTGCCTCACAACCAATACGCTGACACCGTCAGTTACAGGCGAGCGCGGCGACTGGTCGAGACCGAGCAGCTACAACAGCAACTAGATTGCAAACCTTTTTGAATCGTCCCAACATGAGCGAGACTACCCCTTTCGAAGCTTTCTCAATGGTCGACATGCGTGCTGGTCGTATTGCCCGAGTCGAACTCAACACCGAAGCGCGTAAGCCCGCGTACAAAATCTGGATTGACTTCGGCGAACTCGGAGAACTGGCGAGCAGCGGTCAATATACGGCACTCTACAAAGCGGAAGAGCTAATGGGTCAAATGGTCGTCTGCGCTGTGAACCTTGGAAGCCGCCGTATCGGTGGATTCAAGTCTGATGTACTGATGCTCGGTGTTGAGCAGGCAGACGGCTCTGTTGTCTATCTAAAGCCCGAGCGCGACATCGCACCTGGGACGAAAGTGTTTTAACGACTATCGGATGCCCGCGTAGGGCGATTAAAGGATGGAGACGGCATGAATACGCCCATAGCGGAAATCGAAGTTGGCGAAGAGATGGTCGCGGGTTTTGCCAAGAAAGGGTTAGGTCAGGTGCAGGCGGCAACGACGCGCGACCGTGGCACGGGTCCTTTTCAGAGGCTCGTGCTGCGCGGTGCAATGGTCATTGATGGCACGGGTGCGCCTCCCTGGGGTCCGGCGGACATCGTTGTCGAAGGTGGACGCATTACTCAGATTGCTGCCGTTGGAGTTCCCGGTCTGCCCATCAACCCAGTACGCCGTCCGGAAGCCGGCGACCATGAGATTGACTGTACGGGCAAATTCGTCACCCCGGGTTTTGTAGATTGCCACGCGCATGTTGGGACACCATTCCATGCGGCGAATGGCGAGATGATGCCTGCCGATTACATCTACAAGCTCTGGCTTGCGCATGGCGTAACGAGCGTACGCGAGGCGGGAACCATGAACGGCCTTGCCTGGACGCAGCAGCAGGCTGTAGCCGCAGATGAAGGGCAAATCGCCGCTCCGACGCTATACCCCTACGTCTATTTCCCGGCAGTCAACGACTATCTGAAGACTATCTATACGCCGCAGCAAGGACGGGAGTGGCTGCGCAAGGCGCACGCGAAAGGCGCGCGCGGCGTGAAGTTTTTTGGCGCACCACCGGCAATCATGGAAGCCGCCCTGGACGAATGCAAGAAGCTCGGTCTACGCTCCTGCTGCCACCACGCACAGCTTTCAGTCGGACGGATGAATGCTTTGCGGACTGCGCGCTGGGGCCTGACGAGCACTGAGCACTCGTACGGCATTCCGGAAGCGTTGTTTGACGGTCGAACGCTCCAGACGGTCGACGACGACTACAACTACAACGACGAATACATGCGCTTTGCAACTGCTGGGCAGACTTTTCTGCAAGCGGCGAAGCCGGGCAGCGCGAAGTGGAACGAAGTCATCGAAGCCTTCCTGGAGGCTGGACATACGTTCGTTCCGACAATGAACGTCTATGACAGCAACCGCGACCTTATGCGTGTACGTCGCGCCGAATGGCACGATGAGTACACGGACAGTACGACGTGGAAATACTTCCAGCCGCAACGCGGCGGACACGGCGCGTATTTTTACCGCTGGTCCGTGAAAAACGAGGTTGAGTGGAAGGAGAGCTTCCGCATTCTCATGACATTCCTCAACGAATACAAGAATCGCGGCGGACGAGTCTGCGCCGGTAGCGACTCAGGTTTCATGTATCAAGTCTACGGCTTCGGCTTTGTTCGGGAACTTGAGCTCTTCCAGGAAGCAGGTTTTTCACCGCTCGAGGTGCTGCGTGCAGCGACGTCTCATGCAGCTGAGCTTCTCGGGATTGAAGACGACGCGGGGACGCTGGAAGTTGGCAAGCGTGCAGACATCCTCGTCCATGACCAGAACCCATTGACTGACTTCAAGCTGCTTTACGGCACTGGCACCGTCCGCTTGAATGAACAGACGAATGGTCCAGAACACAAGCGATGTCTGCAAAAGACAATCAGAGCAGGTATGGTCTTTGACGTGGATGAACTGCTTTCCGATGTCCGCGAGATGGTCGCTGGCAGCTGGCCGGGTTCGTCAGAGAACCGACGCGCGCAATGAGGGACAACATGCAATCCGGACCTCAGTTCGTCATCGTTTCGGGGACGCTGGGCAGCGGCAAGACCTCACTGCTCGAAAGCTTTCTTGCAAGCGAGAACGCGTCCGAGACTGCCGTCATCGTCAATGAAGCAGGCGAAATCAACATTGACGGAGCAATTCTTTCTGAATCGGCCCGTGGCATGTCGATGGCGACGCTTAGCAACGGGTGTGTATGCTGCTCATTGACGAACGACCTCGTCACTACCGTCCAAGACCTTGTCGAGTCTCGTCGGCTCACCGGGCAAGGTCCCCTCTCCCGCATTATTCTCGAGTGCAGTGGCCTTTCGCGCCCCGGTCCCATAGTCTCGTCATTGCAGGAACTAGCGGACCTCCGGCTGAAGCTCCATTTAATTACGACCTACGATTGCAGTCGGCCTGCGTTGCAGACTTCCGAATTTGAAGACGCCGCAGCTCAGTTGGCTGCAGCCAACACGATTGTTCTTACCAAGATGGACCTCGTATCAAACGAGAGACGCGACGAGGCGCTAGGAGTGGTTGCGTCCGCAAATCCAGTAGCAAGAATCGTTGACGAGTTCTCGTCGTCAGTTCGCGCACGGGAGGCGTTTCTATCCTTCAGCGACACCGGCTCTCCCATTGGAAACGGAGAGGTTAGAGAGCAGGTGCGACGGCGTCTGCTCCATCCGAGAATCCGGGTGTTCCGTGCAAAGTTCGAGGAGGATTTGCCTTGGGAATCCGCGTTGGACTGGCTGGAAAACATAGCTGGCGCGCTTGGGGAGCGACTGTTGAGAATAAAAGCAATTGTGCCGGGAGAAGGAAGTAATGACCGGGTTCTCTTGCAAAGCGTGGGCACGACGTTCTCTGCGCCTCGCCGTCTTAATTCGGACGCGGCGGTGCCGCTCGGAGCAATTGTCATCGCCCGGGACTGCGGAATCCAGGATTTAGAGTTGGTTCCGATGGAGCACCGGGTGAGCTGGTTCAACCTTCAATAAAGAAATTTTGTGATGTGCGTCTTGTCTTCGAGGGAGGCTTCCCGCGTTCGCAAGCGCATGCCCTGCGCTTAGCGCTTGCGAAGATAGCCACCGCCCGCAGCAGCCAGTTCTCGCACCGCACTGGCATCAAATCGATGCACATGTGAGCCTTCATGCTGTTGCCTGTCACCAGCCAAGCAGGGCCCGCAGCCGTTGCATAAGCCAATCGGTCTCCACGCGTTCCGTCCACTCTTTGTTTGCAATCGCCCTCCTCATCCGCCGCAGCGTTACGTCGCGCGAATTGTCCGGATAATTAGCTGCATCCTTGAGGGTCTTTGGAACCAGCTGCTGCGCCAAATCCTCACAAAGGTCCCATCTTATGAAGCGTTCTTCGGCAGTCAGCCCGACAACAAACCCGCCGTCAATCCACCTGCCAGTTAGCTTTGGCTGCGTTCCCGACAACAAGGCAGGCGTTGGGTCCCATGGAAAATCGACCGGTACGCACGAGGTCAATCGCTCATCACGATGGCGCCTCTCGGCATCGCGCATCAGCCCGCTGACGCTTACTTCTTCATCCAACTGGTCCCAACGTAACCCCTCGCCGGACGCAGAAATGCGGACATCCCGACGTTGCTCAGGGCTTGCCACCCACAGTTTTGGGAACAATCGCAGCGGAAGTCGCAACGTGCCCCCGTGTTTTAGGAAAACAGTCAGATTTTTCTTATTCACGATTACTTCGATTGCTATCGGTCGAATGCGACATATCATTTAACACCGCTCCCTAGCGGCCTGCGCTCAGCGCAAGGAAGTGAGCGATGACTTGCTTCGCGACGTCAACAAACGTCTCGTGCTTGCCAGCCGCAATTGTTTGCGAGTTGAGCGCAGTGCCTGGCGCAGCTACGATTCGGATTCGAACGAGCTCGCCGACGACAAGGATTTGCAGGCAAGCTTCCGGTATTGGCGCGGAATCCCCAACCGCTTGTCGGCCGACAAAGAGGGTAAATATCCGAGCCTCCCGATATGGGCTCAGCGGCCATTCGTATCCGTGTGCATGCAGCGCCTCAGAGGCGCGGTTCCACAATGCTTTTCTTGGGTCGATTTCCACCGTCGCTGTGTACAGCGGTTCAACATCGCTTGGCTCGCACTGGTGTTCACCCTTATACATCTTAACGATGGTGCGCGACCACTCGGCCGCCCACGCCGCTGCAATCCGCTGCAGCAATTTGAAATCAACGTCGCTGTCGAGCATGTCGAGCGGACGGCGGTTACCCAAGCCACCCCGCTGCGACGAGAGGAAATCAAGTCGGCTCAACGGTTCAGCAGGAACAATGATTCGGCAAATTGCCTGCACGCGCTTTCGGTTGACTGCCGGGTCTGCAAGCAGAGCGGGAATGTATGAGGCTCCGTCGACCGCGACGGTGAACACGCTGCCATCTTCGAGAAGGAGCGCGAGTCGTTTTTCAGTCGCGCCGATGCGCTTTCTAAAGTCACTTAGTGCCAGCAGTTCTCCATTTGCAATCATCTCGCGGCGCGCAGCAAGTGCCTGCTGCCAAATATGCTCGCGCAGGATATCGCCGCCAACGTCCTCGCCGGCCTCGATGTACGCGTCGCGAACAATCTGTTCTATGCGAGCAATCACGTGGTCGGGTAGCCGCTGAAACTTCTGACGGTCAGCCGCAGGCAGACGAAACCCGTTTGGCGCGATTTTGCGGACCAGGGATGACGCGACATTCTGCGGGATGTCATATTCAGCATCGATTCGCCGCATAGCAATGTCCCAGCCGCCAACAGACATATTAAGCTCGCTGAACTGATGACAAGATGGGAATCGCGCGCAAGGGACTCAATAACCGCCACAAAGTTTACGCAGCAAATCAAAACGGGCTTCGACTGTTAGCCCCGGCAATTCTTTTTCTCAAGGCGCTCTTCAAGCCGAACGCCACCGTTTTTCAATACCTTTTTAGACCGTCCGGACTCGATATGCTCCTTGCTCCAGTGTCGACACACGGCTCAGTATCAGTTGCGCTGATTCCTAGTCGTCTTCGGCAACACGTGCCAATCGCTCATCGCGGATTGGCTCGCCTGCAATGGCTGTATTGCTTTCCATCCGCCCGAATGGCGTACGACTCGGTATATGCGCACGCTGCCTGTGGAACCATTGGACTTACCCTGCCGAACATCGAGGCAAGCGTCTCCGTCAAGGGACTGTTGCCTGGAGAAACGCTGATGGTCTCATCGCGACGGTTAACTCGTTCCGCCCCTTGGAAGCGCCTTTTGAGTGGGCTGGACTTCAGCCACATGAATTTGCTCTGTCCGGACGCGGTCCGTCAACGCACCTCAACCCCGTTCTGACAAACCCGAACATTGTCGAGGGGCTCGACGGGTGGAAACTGTCCGATATCGAATGGTCCTTGCTTGAACCCTTATTTCCGCCCGGCCCGCGACTGGTTACGGGCGACCGTGCGCGCCACTACATTGGAGCCATTATTATGAAACTTGGAACCGGGATGGGCTGGTCGGCTGTGAACGCAGAATGTGGAACAACCTCCGCGGTAAGTTCGTTTTACCAATCATGCCGTCGGTCTAGAAAATGGCCAATCGTCGAAGCAACAATTGTGAAGACGCGAAAGCCCAAAACCCTTCCGACAGAAAGTGCGTTCGCCCGGGTGACTTAATGCATCAACGTCGCACGTCGCGCTTTCGCTGCTCCCAAAAAAGGACCGTCCATTTGGACGGTCCTTTTTTGTGTCGCTATATAAAAACACAACGATGGTGACACGGGTACGCAGACTGCTCAAGTCTGCTCTCCGCGAGTCAATTCACACACCGTGCAGGGCCAAGTTTGATTGCAAATCCCGGGACAACAATCGTTTACCACCCGCAGATGTGGCTCGATTCGGGCTAGGCCACATTGATTTGCAAATCGACTTCCGTGAATTTTTTACAATTCCAACCCAATCGATAACTTACACCACCGATTTGGGCCAACTTTCGTTTTCGAGCCACCAGTGCTCTCGACGCTTGTTTAAAGAAGCGCGACCACTCGCACGTCGCCCTGCTCCGCCGAGGCGACGACCTTGTCGCCGATGCGGCGGAACGTGATCGACACCGAGGCGTCGCCTACCCGCAAATCGCCCACTTCGAGCCAGTCGATGCCTTCGGGCAGCATCGGCTGTTCGATCAGCACTTCGCGCCGCTCGGCGTCGATCGTGATGCCAAGGCACGCTTCGAGCATCATGAACGGCGAACCCGCTGCCCACGCCTGCGGCAGACAGGCGACCGGATAGGCGGTGGGCGGCTCGCCGCGCCGCCGTGGGAAGCCGCAGAAGAGTTCGGGCAGGCGCATGTCGAAATTGACCGCTGCCTGAAACAGCGCCTGCAAGAGCCGCACGGCCGCCGCCTTGCCGCCGTAACGAGACAGGCCGCGCGCGCAGAGCGCGTTGTCGTGCGGCCAAACCGAGCCGTTGTGATACGCCATGGGGTTGAAACGCGACTGGCTCGCCGCCAGCGTGCGCACGCCCCAGCCGGTGTGGAACAGCGTGGATTCGAGCGCGCGCACCACCGATTCGCCGCGCTCGCGTGAGGGCAAACCGAAGGCCAGCAAGTGACCGGCGTTCGACGCCATCACACGGCACAATTCGCCGTGGCCGTCGAGCGCGATGCCGTAGAAGCCGGCCTCTTTCATCCAGTACTTTTCTTCGACGCACTGACGGATTTTCTTCGCCCGCTCGCTGTATTGAGCCGCCGAGTCGTGCAAACCGCGCAGCTTCGCGAAGTGGGCCATGGTGTCGAAGGCGGCGCTCGCATAGGCCTGCACTTCGACGAGCGCAATCGGGCCGTCTGGAAAGCGGCCGTCGGCGTGAAAGACCGAATCGTGGCTGTCCTTCCAGCCTTGATTCGCCAGGCCGCCGTCCGATTCGCGCTGATAGTCCAGCAGGCCAAAGCGATTCTTGTCGCACACGCCCGCGACCCACTGCGCCGCGCGCTCTAGCGCCGGCCACAATTCGTCGATCAACGCGAGGTCGGCCGTGCGCGCAGCATAGGCGCCCGCCAGCACGATGAACAACGGCGTGGTGTCGACGCCGCCGTAATAGAGCGCGAACGGCACTTCGCCGGTGGCGGCCATTTCGCCTTTGCGCATCTCATGCATGATCTTGCCGGGCGCGGCGTCGCGAAACGGCGAGTTCTCACGCGCCTGATGTTCGGCGAGAAAACGCAGCACGCCCGCGGCCAACTGCGGCTGCAGCCACAGCGTCTGCAGCGACGTGATGACGGCGTCGCGGCCGAACGGCGTGGAGAACCACGGAATGCCGGCGTACGGATACGGGCCGGTCACGAGGTCCGTGGTCAGCAGGCCAAGATCGGCGAGCGAGCGGTCGATCCATGCATTGAAAAGCGGATTGCTGGACCGCACGCGCGCGGTGGCGCGGCGGCGCTCGCGCATCACGAGGTGAGCGTCGACGAGCGCGGCACGCACAGCAGCGCGGCCGACACGCGGGCGCTCAGCGTCGATCTGCGACAGGTGCGCTTCGCTCAACGCATGCGTGGGCTGCGAGACACCGGCGCTGGGTTTGTCCGACTGCGCGACGACCTGCACCGACACCGACAGATAGATCGACACACACGCCTGGGCCGGCAGCTTGACGGTGTAGTCGGCGCGGTCGGCGAAAAGTTTGTCCGGTTCCGGCGAGAAAGCAATCTGCACATTGCGCGCCACGTCATCGAGGCCCACATAGCCGAGCAGCACTTCCCGATTCTCGACGCGCGCCGGTTCGACACGGCCCTGCTTGTCGCGCTTCAGGCCGCGCACTTCAAACATGTCGCGGAAGTCGCTGGCGAACGAGATGGACAGCGGCACCACGGCGTCGCTCGTGCCGTAGTTGGTGAGTTCGATGGCTTCGTTGAGCACGGTGCCCGACAGCACCCGCACGCGCTCGACGTGGATCACGCCTTCGGGCGTGCTGTCGCCGCCGAGCGGCGGCAACGGACGGTTGGTCAGATGCGCGGTGAACGACGTGTTGTCGCTGCTGACGCTGCCCGATAGCAGCGACGGCGCGCGGCCGCCGAAGGTAAGGCGCAGTTGCGAGAGAACACGTGTGTCGTTGACGAACAGGCCGTCGTCGTGGCCGGTGATATCGCCGAGCGGATCGTTGACGATGAAGGTGTCGCCCGACTTCAGCACGTGCTGAGTGGCGCTGGCGACATTGAGGTTTTCTGTCGGGATGAATACGCCGTCCGGCTCGGGTTCGCGGTGATCGATTCCGCCCGAAAGGCCGCCGAGGGCTTCTGGCTGCTGCATCAGGGTCACTCCTATGGGTTCGCTGCTGCGTTCACGCTTTTGCGTTCGGTCTACATCCGGTTGCTACCTGAGTCGCTTCCGATTGTAGAGGGTCTGTCCGCGTCAGACGAACTTATCACAGAGGAGTTTCGGTTTTTTTTCAGTGGCACAGGACGTGCAGAGCCATGGCGCGGCGATCCTCGTGAGAGCGCCGCGCGGGCGTCGGGCGGGTGGCCGCCGCGACGCTTTAGCGCTTGGCCAGCGGCGCGGCTTCGCGTTGCGATTCGCCGACGAAAAGCTGACGCGGACGACCGATCTTCTGTTCCGGATCGGCGATCATTTCGTTCCACTGCGCAATCCAGCCGACCGTGCGTGCCATCGCGAAGATACACGTGAACATGGCCGTCGGAATGCCCAGCGCGCGCTGCACGATACCCGAGTAGAAGTCGACGTTCGGGTACAGCTTGCGCGACACGAAGTAGTCATCTTCCAGCGCAATTTTTTCGAGCGCCATGGCGAGCTTGAACAGCGGGTCGTCGTGCAGGCCCAGCTCTTCCAGCACTTCGTGGCAGGTTTCGCGCATCAGCTTCGCACGCGGGTCGTAGTTCTTGTAGACGCGGTGGCCGAAGCCCATCAGCTTTACGCCGGAATCCTTGTCCTTCACCTTCGCGATGAACTCGGGGATGTTGTCGACCGAGCCGATTTCTTCCAGCATGTTCAGCGCCGCTTCATTCGCGCCGCCATGCGCCGGGCCCCACAGACACGCGATACCTGCTGCAATACACGCGAACGGATTCGCACCCGACGAGCCGGCGAGACGCACGGTCGAAGTCGATGCATTCTGCTCGTGGTCCGCATGCAGGATCAGGATACGGTCCAGTGCGCGCACCAGCACGTCGTTGACCTTGTACTCTTCGGCCGGGTTCGCGAACATCATGCGCATGAAATTCGCGCTGTACGACAGGTCGTTCTTCGGAAAAACGAACGGCTGACCCACGGTGTACTTGTACGCCATGGCCACCAGCGTCGGCAGCTTCGCGATCATGCGGATCGCGGAGATTTCACGGTGCAGCGGATTATTGATGTCGAGCGAGTCGTGATAGAACGCCGACAGCGCGCCGACCGCGGCAACCAGAATCGCCATCGGATGCGCGTCGCGACGGAAGCCGCGGAAGAAGAAGTGCATCTGGTCGTGCACCATCGTATGCTGCGTGACGGTCTTGACGAACTCTTCCTTCTGCTTCGCATCCGGCAATTCGCCCTTCAGCAGCAGGTAGCAGGTTTCGAGGAAGTCGGCGTTCTGCGCCAGATTGTCGATCGGGTAACCGCGGTACAGCAGCTCGCCTTTGTCGCCGTCGATATAGGTAATTTCGGAGTTGCATGCCGCCGTGGACATGAAACCCGGGTCATACGTGAACTTGCCGGTCTGGCCATACAGCTTGCGGATATCGATCACATCCGGTCCGAGCGTGCCCTGATAAATCGGCAGATCAATGGTTTGGTCGCTGTCGGAAAAGCTCAGCGTTGCGTGTGTCTTCGAGTTCATCTACACGTTCCTTTTACTTTCACATCGCACACGTGCCGGCATGCTCGATCGTCAAAGGCGCTTTGGCATGCTCAGGCTCCGCTTGGCATTTTAAGGTCCAGCGGCCCTCGAATTGCGACGATTGACCGCAACAATGCATCTCGGCTGGCGCAACATTCGTTGCCGGCGTTTCCTCTTACAAGGCTTGACGTCGCCGGGAAACCCGCAACGGCGCGGCGCGAGCAAACCGGCTGCGCGGCGCCTGCACACGCTGCCAGCTAAATGAAAGTTGAGCGCTTATTGCAACAATGTTTTGCGGCAGTCAGGCTGCGGAGGCGCGGGTGCATCTGCGATACTGCACTCGTGTTTTGCTTCCCCTGCGAACACATCGCTGTGTTTGGCCCGCCGTTCTACGGCGGGCCTTTTTAATCAGCCAAAAGAACAGGAACGACCACATGAACGCCTCTCTCGAAACGCTGTTTCCGGATCACGTCCACACCGACGAGAACATCGTCACCGCGCTGAATCACCAGGACATCGTCGTCGCGTTGTCGGCGGCGCTGAAGACGCAGGACGTGGCGGTGTTGCATATGCTCTACCCGCGCACCGACGCGCGCACGCATCGCAGCCTCGATACGCTCGTGAACGTGTTGCACGGTCACGGCCTGCATGAAGTCGCGGATCTGATCGCGCAGGAAGCGCACTATCTGCTGTTCAAAGATCCCGTGAAAGCGTGGAAAGCCTTCCACGAAATTCGCAACGACTCGCTCGCGATCGGCGTGCATCTGTACTACCACGGGCTAGTGGGCGAAGCGGCGGAACGCGCGCTCGATAAAGACGCGCATCGCAAGGCATGAGGTCGAGCGTTTGATGCGTCGCCGGGGTCGAGCCAGCCCGCGGATCATCGCCGCGAGCGCGAGCCACCCGGCACGGCGTCGTCGTGCATTGATTGCACGTTTATTACGCGTTCATTGCGCTCGTTGGTCGTTCACTTGTCGCTCACTGAACGAATGAATTCGTCGACGTAGCGATTGAACGCCGACGGATGCGCGAGATTCATTCCGTGCGACGCGCCGCGCACCGTTTCGCGGCGCGCATCCGGCAGCCAGTTTTGCAGCGCTGCCGCGGTACGGCGAAACATGTCGGGACTCTTTTCGCCGTCGATCAGCAGCACCGGGCAGCGCACCTCGGCGGCCTCCTCGGGAACATAGGCGGGCAGCGGATCGCGGAATTGACGCGCGAGCGTGTGCGCATTATCGGTCGCCATCCGGCGAAAACCCGGCGTGCTCATCGCCCAGAAACCGGGCCGGCTGACGGAGTCGACGAACAGTTGCAAGCCG
The DNA here is from genome assembly GCF_046026985.1 of Paraburkholderia sp. RL18-101-BIB-B. Taxonomy (NCBI): domain Bacteria; kingdom Pseudomonadati; phylum Pseudomonadota; class Betaproteobacteria; order Burkholderiales; family Burkholderiaceae; genus Paraburkholderia; species Paraburkholderia sp. RL18-101-BIB-B. The sequence goes on along the minus strand of NZ_JARESV010000051.1, from coordinate 18,215 downwards.
GCCTCCACTTCACCGCTTTCGATCAGTTGCGCCGCTTTCGCGCGCAACGCATTGACCGTCTCAGGCATTCGCGCGGGCGGGCGTCCGGCAATCTGCAACGGACCGCCCGGGTCGGCTAGCGTCAACGTCCGTACATGCTCAGGATGGCGTCGCGCGAAATGAAACGCCACACAACCGCCGCGCGAATGTCCGACCACGTGCGCCGGTCCTGTGCCTAAACGCTCGATGAACTCCGCCACTTCGTTTCCATGCCCGCTCCAACTGAACGGCAGGCCGGGCTCGGTATCGACCGCCGGCCAGTAGTGCGTGAGACTCACCGCGATACAGCGGTAGTGCTTCGACAGGCCCGCGAGTTGCGGTTGCCAGTAGCGGTAGTCGCACAGCGAACCATGCACGAACAACAGCGGTTCGCCCTCACCGGCTTCCACGTACGGCATGCGCAAACCGCTTCGCAGTTCGATGAAAGATGACGAAGCAGACGAAGCGGTAACTGATTGAGTCACGAGTGGTTCACGGACAGCGCGGCAACGCCGGAGTGCGGCGCTGTCGGCTCGAAATGGAATGGGGAGCGAAAGTGCATCCCTGAGATTGGGACGTGAAACGTATTGTCACACAGCCGGTCGAACAGCGTGGCAGCCCGGCCCAATGGCGAACGCGAGCCTCCCGAAGGCAGCAGCGCGGCAAGCCCTGCGCGCAATTATTCGTAAGCGAATTCGTCCAGCAGGCCGGCGGTGGCTGCCGTGCCCGCGCCGCGCACCGCGCAGGTCAGCGGTTCATCGGCGACGCGCACGTCGAGGCCGATCTCGTTCGTCAAGCGGCGGCTCAGGTTGCCGAGCAGCGCACCGCCGCCCGTCAGCACGATGCCGTTGTTGGCGATGTCGGTCGCCAGTTCGGCCGGTGCCTCTTCGAGCCCGCGTTTCACCGCGCCGATCATCTGACGCAGCGGCCCCTCGATCGCATCGGCGATATCGTGGTTGCTCAGTTGAACCGTGCGCGGCAAGCCGTCGTCGACGCTGCGGCCGGTCGCGTTCATATGCTCGCGCGGCACGTCGCGCACGGCCGAGCCGATGCTCTTCTTGACGTGCTCAGCGGTCTGTTCGCCGAGCAGCACGCCGTACAGATTGCGCACGTAGCTCACGATCGCCATGTCGAAGCTGTCGCCGCCCACGCGGATCGAGCCGCTATACGCCATGCCGCCGAGCGCGATCACGCCGACTTCCGTCGTGCCGCCGCCGATATCGACCACCATCGAACCGGTCGCCTCGGACACCGGCAAGCCCGCGCCGACTGCCGACGCGAGCGATTCGCCGATCAGGCTCACCTTCCATGCGCCGGCCGCCACGGCCGCTTCCTTGATCGCGCGACGCTCGACCTGGGTCGCGCCGGCCGGCACACACAAGGTGAACGCGGCGCGGCGGCTGAACAGCGGCCGCAGGCGCGCCATGTCGACGAATTGCCGGATCATGTGCTCGGCGGCGGAGAAGTTGGCGATCACGCCGTGGCGCATCGGCCGCACGGTTTCGAGGTTGCACGGCGCGCGGCCCAGAAGCTGGCGCGCCTGGGTGCCTACGGCGGCGACGCGTTTCGGCCGGTCGGCGGCCTCTTTCTGGAAACACACGACGGACGGCTGGTTCAGCACGATACCGCCGTCGTCGGTATAGATCAGGGTGTTGGCCGTGCCGAGGTCCACCGTCACGGAATGACGGAACAAGCGATCGAACAGCGGGTAATGCGGCGTCGGTCTGGCCATAGGAAGGCTCTGATGTGTCGTTATCCGCCCGTGCCGGGCAGTCTGGAAAATGCGCCCCCGGTCACCCGAGCCGCATGGGCCGCCCTGTTGGGCGTTCCGCGGTCCGCGCGGCGGGGGTGATTCTCATGCTATGAGCAGTTAACGGCAAGCAGATCAGAAAACTTTAGGGCCGCTTTTTCAGGCACGACCGTGTCAGTCGCGCGACAAAGCGCCCAGCGCGTGTTCCAGCGCCTCCTGGCCGAGCGCGACGCCGTCGGCGTTAATCGTGTGACCAATGCCTGGAAGCGCATAGGCGTCGACGGTATAGCCGGCGTTGCTGAACGCGTCGGCGGCGTATTCGAGTTCCTGCACCGGGATCACTTCGTCGTCTTCGCCGTGGATCAGCGTGAGCGCCGTGCCGTTCTGCGCGACGATCACGGAGGCGAGCCGCCCCGAATACGCGACCACGCCGGCCGCGCCTTCCGCGCTGGTCGCCACATGGTGCATCGCCATGATCGAGCCTTGCGAGAAACCAATCAGCGCAAGGCGCCCGAACGATACCTGCCAGTGCGCAAGCTCGGCTTCGAGCATGCGCCGCAACGCCGGATAGGCCGCGGCGACACGGGCCTCGCGATTGCCTTCGTTGACGTCGCGCAGGCTGAACCACTGACGTCCGCCGAAGCCGCCGTCGAAGGCGTCGGTGCCGTCGAGCGAAGTGAAGGCCACATCGGGCAGGCTCTCGCTCCAGATGTCCGCAAGCGGCATCAGGTCGCGCGCATTGCTGCCGACGCCGTGCATCAGCACCACCAAGCCTTTGGCAGGCGCGGTCGCCGGCGCGCGTCGCCAGCCGTGTTCGAATTGCTCCCAGGCCATATTCGTTCCTTCTATTTGTTGATTCGTGGATGGTCGTTCCGCACGCGCTGTGCCAGGCGTGACGATGGATCGCGCCGTGCGGCCGTGTGCAGCCTCAGCCGCGAGCATACGCTGCCGGATTTGTTTTCGCCGCCGCCTTTGCGCGCGCCGATGACGTCCAAACGTGAATACAGGTATGCTTTTGCGAGCATTCAGCGGACCTGCGGCCCGACGCATCGCGCGGGCACGAAATACAACTCCCCCGCAGCATGTCCGCGGCACACCGATCCGGAGAACCGTTTGAGCCAGTCCACTTCCGCGCCTGCCTCGGCGCCGCCTGCACCACCGCCGCCGCTGAAGGGCGGCCAACTGGTGCTGGCCACGATCGCCGTCGCGCTCGCCACCTTCATGAACGTGCTCGACACGTCGATCGCGAACGTTGCGATCCCAACCATTTCGGGCAATCTCGGCGTCTCGGTCGATGAAGGCACGTGGGTCATCACCGTGTTTGCCGCGGCCAATGCCGTGTCGATTCCGCTCACCGGCTGGCTCACGCAACGCATCGGCCAGGTGAAGCTGTTCGTCGGCGCGATCCTGATGTTCGTGCTGGCGTCGTGGTTGTGCGGCATTGCGCCGACGCTGCCGATCCTGCTGCTCGCGCGGATCTTCCAGGGCGCCGTGGCCGGCCCGCTGATCCCGCTGTCGCAAGCCATTCTGCTCGGCTCGTATCCGAAGGAGAAATCCTCGACCGCGCTCGCTCTATGGGCGATGACCGCGACCGTCGGCCCGATTGCGGGCCCGGCGCTCGGCGGCTGGATCACCGATAGTTACAGCTGGTCGTGGATCTTCTACATCAACATTCCGGTCGGCATTTTCGCGGCAGGCGTCACCTGGATGATCTACCGCACCCGCGAGTCGCCGACCCGCAAGCCGCCCATCGACATGGTCGGGCTGGGCCTCCTGATCACGTGGGTCGCCTCGCTGCAGATCATGCTCGACAAGGGCAAGGACCTCGACTGGTTTTCGTCGCCGGTGATCGTGATTCTCGGCATTACCGCGCTCGTCAGTTTCGCGTTCTTCCTCGTGTGGGAATTGACCGAGGAAAATCCGATCGTAGATTTGCGGCTTTTTCAGCAGCGCAACTTTCTCGGCGGCACCATTGCGATTTCGGTCGCGTACGGCGTGTTCTTCGGCAACCTCGTGCTGCTGCCGCAATGGATGCAGGAGTATCTGAACTACCGTTCCGTCGATGCCGGTCTCGTGACCGCGCCGCTCGGTGTGTTCGCGGTGCTGCTCGCGCCGGTGATGGGCCGCGTGCTGCCGCGCTCGGATGCGCGTGTGATCGCCACACTGGCGTTCATCGGCTTTGCGATCGTGTTTTATATGCGCTCGAAGTACGTGATCGAGATCGACACCTGGCATCTGGTGATACCCACGCTGCTGCAAGGCATTCCAATGGCGTTGTTCTTCGTGCCGCTGACTTCGATCATCCTGTCCGGCCAGCCGTCGAGCAAGATTCCAGCGGCGGCGGGTCTGTCGAATTTCGCTCGCGTATTTTGCGGCGCGGTGGGCACGTCGATCGCCGGCAACGAGTGGAACAACCGCACGGTGCTGCATCACGAACGGCTTACCGAGCAGGCCTCCATCAACAACCCGGTGTTCAATCAGCAGATCGATTCGACCCAGTCGCTGCTGCATCTGAATCCGCAATCCGCCCATGCGTTGTTCGATTTCACCGTGAACACGCAGGCGGCGATGATGGGCCTGAACGATATCTTCTTCGTCTCCGCGGTCATCTTTATTCTGATCATTCCGTTGATCTGGATTACGCGGCCGAGCAAGGGCGGTGGCGGGCCGGATGCGGCGGGCGCGCATTGAGGGCGATGCCGATGGCCATGCGTCAGCGGAAATAGCGTGCGGGCGTGTCGCCGAACGCGTCCCGGAACACGGCGATAAACGACGACACGTCGCTGTAGCCCACCTCAAGCGCCACCTGCGTGACGCTCGCGCCCGCGCCAAGGTGTTCCAGCGCGACCAGCAGGCGAAGCTGCTGGCGCCACTGTCCGAAGGTTTGCCCCGTTTCCTTGACGAACAGGCGCGCCGCCGTGCGGGCCGTCACGCCGGCGGCCGCGGCCAGCTCTTCGAGTACCGCGGCGTCGGCCGGGTTAGCGCTCAACGCGTCGGCGATCCGTTCGGCACGCGGATCGCGCGGCCAGTTCAACCCCAACGGCGCAGTGCGCAGAGTCGGCAGACGGTCCAGCAGCACTTGCACGAGACGCGCAGCGGGTTCGTCGAACGGTTGGTCGCGCGGCAGATCAGCCGCGGCGATCAGCAACGCTGCCACCAATGGGTCGGGCACGACGGCGCGGCTGTGCGGTGGGAGCGGCGCGGCGTCCATGCCGACATAGAGCGCATGAAACTCGACAGGACCGGCGGCGGACAAGCGGTGCAGCAGACCCGCGGGCATCCAGACCGCGTGGCCTGGCGGCACGACCCAGCGCTCGGTCTCGGTGCGCACGATCAGCACCCCGGCGCTCACGTGGATCAGCCGCGCGCGACGATAGGCGCCCAACGGTTCGTCCAGCGTCTCGTACCGCTCCCCGATAACGAAGACCGGTTGCTCGACGCCGTCTGGATCAAAAGTCTCCATCATGGAGTCCGTTTTGCCCGATTGTTGCCAGAAAGACAGCAAGATTAGCATAGCCGCTCGGGGACGCTCGCCGAACGCCGCCCGAACCTGGACGCGACGCACGGCGACGTGCGCGATGTCCGGCGGGAACAATTCGCTCCCGCTTGCCAGTAGAATCGCGGCTCCAACGGTCCGAGCCCCATGAACTACGCATCCATCCTCGAACAGATCCACGGCGATCTGCAGCCTTATCTGGGCACCGGCAAAGTTGCCGATTACATTCCCGAACTCGCCAGAGTGCCCGCCGATAGTTTCGGCATGGCGATCGTCACGGCATCGGGCGAGGTCTTCCGTACCGGCGACGCCGACACGCGCTTTTCCATTCAGAGCATTTCGAAGCTGTTCGCCTGCACGATGGCCTTCCGCCTGCTCGGCGACGCGTTGTGGCAGCGCGTAGGACGCGAACCGTCGGGCACCGCCTTCAATTCGCTGGTTCAGCTCGAGGCCGAACAGGGCAAGCCGCGCAATCCGTTCATCAACGCGGGCGCGCTGGTCGTCACCGACGTGCTGTGCCGCCGTTTCGTGCAAGCCGAGACGGCGCTGGTCGAATTCATGCGCCGGCTGACGGGCGAAACGAGCATCGACTACGATTCGCGCGTCGCGCAATCGGAGTTGCAGAACGCCCACCGCAATCGCGCGATGGCGCATTTCATGGCGAGCTTCGGCAACATGGAGATGCCACCGGAGGTGGTGGTCGATGCTTACTGCCGGCAATGCGCGATCTCGATGAGTTGCGTCGAGCTGGCGACGGCGGCGCTGTTTCTGACCAATCACGGGGTGGTGCCGGCCACCGGCGAGCGGATTCTCGACACGAGTTCAGCCAAGCGTCTTTCCGCGCTGATGCTGACCTGCGGCACCTATGACGCGGCGGGCGATTTCGTCTACCGTGTCGGCTTGCCGGCGAAAAGCGGCGTGGGCGGCGGGATCGTCGCCGTGCTGCCCGGCGAGATGGCGGTGTGCGTGTGGTCGCCGGGGCTGGATAGCAATGGCAATTCGCTTGTCGGCGCCCGGGCATTGGAACGGCTGACCACGCTTACCGGGCAGTCGATTTTTTGATAACGCTCGCGCAGACGCCCCAAAAAGTTAATTTACGCTGAGCGCAAGCGTGACCGACGCCGGTTGTTCCTCTGGCAGGAGTCGCCCCACAAGCGCCACTCGCAGCTCTCTAAAGCGGCTACCACCTGCCCAGGGTCTGAGGTTAGCCCTTGTCGCGGGTTTCTATCAGTACCGGACAGCTCGAGCGGTCGATGACTTCTCCGCTGGTCGACGGGTTGGCCCAGCGGCGTAGCCGTGACAAATGGTGATGTCCCATCACAATGACCTCCGCTGTCAGCAGCCGGGCTTGTTCGATGACGACGTCGGCCGGATTTCCCGCGCAGAAGTGCTGTTCCGCCGTGAGATTCCGGTCGGCAAGCTGTGCGGCTGCCGCAGCCAGGACGGATCGTGCGAAAGATGTCTGCGCCTGTGCTGGCGGATAGGTCAGGCCATCGGGCGCGACACCGTTTTCGGAACCGGGAGGCAACGCGTAGGATGGGTCGACAACGCATAGAAGGTGTACGGTTGCCGTACCTGGCACCGCCACGCGGCTGGCCAGGTCGACGACGTAGACACTCTGGGCTGAGCCGTCCAGCGGAACGAGGAGAATATTGAACATGGTGGGAGATACCCTTCGAAGATCGGATTGACGCGCAGGCTGGCATCGCCGCCAGGAAGCGCGTCGGGCCAGTAGTTGCCGGGATCCTCAAACTGGTTCAGCCAACGGTAGAACTCTTGCAAGACGCGGGTCTTCCCAAGGCGAGGCTGCGCGACAAGCGCGACCACCTGCGGCTGCGCACCAAGCGCGTCATGCCGCGCCTGGAGCAGCACGGAAAGCCCGTTCTCCCGGCCCACGAACTACATAAAAGGCTCTCGCTATCTGGCGAAGACGCAACTTGTACATTGCAGAATGTGCGAAAGCCCTGTCAAGTACACGATCGAGTGAACCGGAAAACCTGTGCGCGCCGCCGGTTGATGCCGAATGGCTGAATGTGGCCAGGATACTGGCCTACCCAAACGGCATGCTTCGCCCGATTCTCGCGAGCGCGCAGATTAACGCCGCCGGCGCACCAGTCCGTAAATGACCAGCAGGACGATCGCGCCAATGACCGACGCGACCCAGCCCGCCGCCTGGCCTGGTTGATACCAGCCCAGCCCACGCCCGACATAGCCCGCAATCAGTGAGCCCGCAATGCCGAGGATGATGGTCAAAATGAGGCCCATGCTGTCGTCTCCGGGCTTAAGCGCCCGCGCAATCAATCCGACGACCAGCCCTACGATCACCGTACCAATGAAGGAAAGCATGTCGACCTCGCAAGAGTGTGAGTGCTACGGTTTTCTTTATTGCTGGCTACTTACTGTTTCACTGCGATGCTTTTCGGGAGCATACGCGCTAGATGCGGCAGTCGGCCGCCATATGCTCGTCGGTTCGCACATCGAGCACCAGTTGCTCCCGGACGTTCGTCGCCGTCCAGTTGATCCACGAAAGCGTCGTCGCGACAAATTTCGACCATCGCCCGCTCGGTCATTCGACTGACAGGACGCCACCGAAGGCTACCGGTTCGATAGCGGTCCTTTTGACGCCCAATATACAAGAGCATTTTATGCCCGTCTCTGCAATCGTCTGCAGTGTCAGAGCATCCCGTTCGCGCGGGAGATAAACAGCACGGCCCACACGTCGTGCGGCCTCGCGCTATTTGCCCATCGCCGCCTTTCCAGCCTCACAGGGCTTGCAAGGCCCCGACCATCCGAACGTGTCGTCTGGCTTCTGTACGATCTTGGGGAATCCGTTGGCGGCCCGCACGGCGCTACAGTTGGGCCAGCGCTTGTTAAACGTACGCACGATCATTTGGTCGGGCGGCATGAATTTGTCGAGCCATTGCGGCCCGCCGTCCTTCTGTAGCAAGTCAATCGCCATGACCTGCACCCCAGACATTGGAATCTCTGTGAAGCTGTTCGGGCATGCGGCGTCTACCGCCTTTAGTTCGGGGGTCACGGCGTAATCTGGATTGCCGCCAAACACATAGCCCGCATCATAGAGGGCTTTCTGGATCCGTGGCCCGCATTGCTCCCAAGCCGTTGACTCTGCTGACGTGGCGGGCGGGTTCTTCGAATTGATCGACTGCCAACAGGTATCGAACCATTGCTGGCCGGTCTGGTAGAACCATCCGGCATTCAATCCCCATACGGCTATCGCCAAAACGATGACGACGACTAGCCCGCCGCTGTCGTTATTGTTTGTGCTCATGCTGGCCCCGCATGTGTTTGGTCTGACGGAATTATCGACGTATGGGGGCGGCCGGGCAATCGTCTCGCGAATCGCCGCGTGTGGGATGCGATGTAGGGAATTGGCGCGCAAAGACGACTTTCTGCGAACCAGCGGCCAGTTGTTCGTCGTTCGATTACACCCGATCTCAATGCGCGGCGCCCACTTCGGCCCGTCAGAACAGCCATTCTCAACGGCGGCTTTCGGGTGGCGGATTCAACCGGTGCAAAGCGGTTGCTTTCTCCCCGCGGCAGCAGGCGGGTTCGTTGCAACCTGTGATCCGCCCCATCGTCAGTTCGCCAAGCTATGCGGCGCATCTAATGGGCCAGCCGCAAGGCACTCTCACGGCCGAACCGGTGCTGCCGCCGGTAGATACAGCAGCAGGACGCTGGCGAGCAGGAGCGCCGCGCCCGCCAAGGTACGCAGCGATACCGCCTCGCCGGAAAAAAAGCCGAACAAAAGGATTTCCAGAATCGTCACCGCGACCATCAATGGATAGGCAACGCTGAGTTCTACGCGCCTTAGTGCCAGCGCATAAAACAGGAACCCAGCTCCATACGCACCAATCGCCGCCATCCGCAAAAGCAGGGGTCGGCTAGCAAACCCTGCTATCAATACGTCTCCTTGAGCAACGACTATTTTCCCGGCCACACGCAACAAAATACTGGCCATCGCGCTAAAAGTACCGCTCAGCAAAAGAAATAAAAAGGACATAGGAACGAAGGGAACCAGTCAGATAGCGACAATAACTGTCGCGATGCAAAGGACGATGACCAGCATGCTCAGCCGGTCCTTGATTGCAAACACGATTGGATCGTCGTGCATCTGGCCGCGGAATGCAAGCATCCAGACTCGGCTGATCCAGTACAACAAAAGGCCGAACAAGAACCAGAGGGCGTGTTGATGATGATACAGGATGCTGATTTCGGAAGAGTTCATGTAGAGTGCAAGAACCAGCACGGCAAGGTATCCGGACGCGGTACCGAATGAACGCAGGATCCCCAGGTCTTGAGTGATATAACCGCGCCCTGCTACCGCGCATTCGCCGTCTCGCAACAAGAGTGCATCGAGTTCCGTGTAACGCTTGACCATCGCAAGGCTCAGGAAGATAAGTACTGAAAACATGATCAACCAATGCGAAAGCGGAATGTCGTCGGCCGCGCCGCCAGCGGCAATACGTACGGTGTACAACGCAGCGAGCGTAAAGACGTCGACGAGCATCATGCGCTTGAGCGCGAACGAATAAGCCACGGTCGCGACGAGATAACACGCCAGCACCAGGCCGAATTCAGAAGGCAGCAAAACCGTCAGCGCGGCGCTTGCCGCGAGCAGCGCAAGCGTCAGAAAAATACCGAAGGTCAGTGATAGCTGGCCCGACGCGAACGGCCGGTTGCGCTTGCGTATGTGACGCCGGTCGGCATCGAGATCGAGCATGTCGTTCAGCAAATACACGGATGACGCGCAAAAGCTGAAAGACAAAAAGGCGATGCCTTCGGCGAAGATGGAATTGACATCGGTGAAGCGATGCGACGCCAGTAGCGGCACGAAGATCAGCAGATTCTTGACCCACTGATGAACCCGCATTTCCTTGATGACGAGGCGCACGAAGGAACGTTTCCGCTCGAAGAACAGGGTCGTATTGTTGACCTTCTGCGCCGCGGCAGCGATATGACGGCTTCCCACGACAATCGCCCTGCGTGCCTGCTTCCAAACGGCGACATCGGCGAGCGCATTGCCGCAGTAATCGAAGCCACCCACACCGAATTCCGCCGATAGCGCGCCCGCCTTGTTTTTGCCGGACAGATTACGCGCCTCGTTACTCGCCATGACACCTTTGAAAAAGCCGAAGTGGGTGGCGACTTGTTCCGCGAATCGTTGGTTCGATGCAGTGCAAAGGTACAGGTCGCGCCCGTTCGACTGTTCCTCGCGCAAGAACTCGACAAACCTCGGGTCGTACGGAAGCACCGACACATCGATTGCCACGCGCGAAGCAATCTGTGCTTTCAGATTCGCCTTCCCTCGCAGTAACCACACGATGCAGTAGAACGCATAGAGAGGATTCCTCTTAAAAAGGACAAGAAAAGACTCAACAAGAAGATCGGTGCACGTTAGCGTCCCGTCGAGGTCGACACACAGGGGAATGCTTGCATCAGACATGTTTTACCTCGGACTGTCGTCGTTAGTTTTACTTGTATGCCGACGCAACGAACTGTCGGCCTATGAACAGCCTGCTTGGGGTGATTTGCATGCGATGGTACGCGGCGTATCGTATCGATCCGTGCGATAGGCCACCTTCATCGCCCCGAAAACCGGGGAACATTCAGCCAGCGCATTTCTTTTGCTCGACGTATTCCTGTGCGGACACGCGGCTACATGCGGCGACTGCGGTAAAGAAAGATATCTGGCGCCTTGCCAGCAATCCCATCTTCTTGGAGGAAGTCCTGATGAACGAACCACTTTCCCGTCCGGGCATTCGCTGGCTTTTTCTCGCTTTCATCTATTTCGTGATGGCTTCCGCGTCGTTCAGCGGCTTCTTCACAAAGTGGCAGTTTCGCGAGGACATGCCAGTTCTGTTTGCGACCGATGCGTCGCTGCCTGCGATGCTCGACGGAACCGCCGAGCGCCCGTATGTATACCGACAACTGTTGCCGCTCATTGCCAACAGCATTGAGCGCGCGTTGCCGATCAGCGTCCGTGATCACGCCACCGCCATATTGTTCGACAAAAAGCGCAACTATCATCCCATTGCAGAGTTCTACCCAAATGCCGTCGACGCCCGCAACCCCCAATACGCTCTACGCTATTACCTGATCTATGCCCTGTCGTTCGCGTCGTTGCTGCTGGCGATGTTCGCCCTGCGCGCGGTATGCATCGACATGCAGCCCAACCGGGTTGCCGCCACGCTGGCGCCGGTCGCCTTTGCAGCGATCCTGCCGCTTATCCTCACCGTTGGCGGCTATTTTTATGATCCGCCGGAGCTACTTTTCATGGCGATAGCGGTCTGGTTCTCAATGCGAGGTCGGGTGTTATGGCTCATCGCGATTACCGCACTGGCGACGTTGAACAAGGAGTCTTTTTTCTTTTTCATCCTCACCTTGTTCCCGTTCTTGCGCTCGCGATTTTCGGTTAAAGCGACGTTGGCGGTCCAGTGCGTGTTGCTGGTCATCGCAGCGGCGGTCAACGTGGTGATCAAGCTGAAGTACGCGCACAACGGCGGCGGCGTCGTGACATACCACCTGATGGAGAATCTCGTTTTCCTTATCCATCCGTCGAGTTACATAGGCTTCGAATACAACTACGGCATTCCAATGACCAAGGGCTTCAATGTGATCAATATCGTTTTGGTCGCGGCGCTCGTGCGCACCGCGTGGGGCAAACTTTTGCCGGCCGTGCGACAGCATTTGAAGATTGCCCTGCTGGTCAATGTGCCGTTATTCCTGGCGTTTTGCTATCCCGGAGAATTACGCAACTTCAGTATGTTGAACGTCGGGTTCGTAATCACTATCTGCGTCAGCATTGCTGCGTATCTGGACCGGAGTTATCGAGCGCTACCTGCAGCCGCGGTGCCCGTGGGCGCAGCCCCCGAAAGCACGGTGCCTGCAGTCGCGGAGTCCGTAAGCGCGCACACAGCGATACCGTGATGATTTAACTCTACCGTTTAATCCGTTGGTCGCGGGTTCTAGTCCCGTATGGACCGAGATAAAATAGCTCCCGGTGCATCGGGAGCCTTTTCATTTGTGCCGCGAGTGGTGTGCCGACCGGCATGGAGGAGTCTGCAGCCTCAATGCACTTTGCTTGCCTCAGTCACCCACTAATCAAATTGGGGCTTGTCGGTCGTGACCCTCCCATCGGCGAACTTCGTGATTAGCGTCGTCGACCCACAAAAGTCAATCATGCCTCTCCGGCCAATGTCTCCGAGACGGCGCAAACGAGACACTCGCTATACACCACCCAATGTCAAACGCAAGGATAGAACCGCGGCGTTGAGCGACGACGGTAGCGGTTTGTTTTGTCGCACCTATTTGCCAGCGGATTGCCACCTCGTAAAACCGGTCGAACGCGAGAGAGACAGTCAGCGACTTTTTCAACCGCATCCGTAGCGCCCTTCCGCATCGCCACCTGAATCGCCCTTCAGCACACACGCATTTCGACGCAACCAGGGAAGTGCATTAATTTCGCCATTGTTTTCGATTTTTTTCGTGTCTAGCGGAGGCAGAATCGTCACAGACAGAATATGGGGGAGACAGAATGGCAACCACATCGAATCCGTTAGCGTCTGCAAATCTGAAGAAGTCGCCCAAGTTAGATGCCATCCGATTCCTCGCGGCCGTCTGGGTCCTGATGTACCACTTTCGACCGCCCGAATTTAAAGAGCTGATACCACATCGGCTAGCCTTTCTGGGCAACGCATTGTGGTCGGGGTCAACAGCGCTGTTTGCCGGCCCCGCCGCCGTCATCGTTTTCTTTGTCATTTCCGGCTATTGCATCCACAACGCATATCAGAGGGACGTCTCTCTCAAACCGATCAACTATTACGGGTCCAGATTCGTCCGCATCGGGTTGCCACTGGTCATCCTGCTATGCCTCGTCCAGCCTCTACCCACCGGACAAAACTATCTCGAGTCCGTGCTTTGGTCGCTCTACTGCGAGATGGTGTATTACGCCGTGTACCCACTCTTGCGCGCGCGCTTCCGATACATCGGCGAAATGATTGTTGGCAGCGCGATTGTGGCTGGCGCGATGGTGGCGGTGGTTCGCCTCGTTGGGCACCCGGCATGTCACGGATGCGTGTACGAGACTTACGGAGTTCCCGGTACAGCTTTGCTGTATGCCGCCGGATGGATTTCCGGTTGCCTGATCGCGGAAACGCAGCGCGACACGACGCAGTTCAACGTTCGCGGCGCCTATTCGCCGTTCACCATGATCATCAGTCGCGGCCTTGATCTGAGCACCCGGTTCCTGGCGCGCCACCTCGTCGCGCTAAGGGTGACCGTTGTTATGGCAGGCGCGGCCATCATGATTCTGCTATCCGGGTCGAATCTCAAACCGGCATTCGTGCCGATTATCACGCCGGACATCACGCTTCCGCTTTTTCAGTTCCTCGCAGCAATCTGGATCGCGACGGAGACAGCCACGCCCTCCGAGGCAAGCGTATGGACCAAACTCGCTGCTTTAGGCGCATGGTCCTATAGCCTCTATCTTTGTCACAAGATGGCGCTTGCACTTCTGGAAATGACTCAATTTGACAGTACTTCCCGATTCGCATGGTTCGTGCAGATGGCACTGGCGTTTGTCATCAGCTATGCGTTTTATCGGATGATCGAGAGGCCTTCTCATCTGGTTTCGCAGCGACTACGCAAATACACATCGGATGCCCCGCCTGCGCCCGCTGCGTGACGAGGTGATCAGCGTCCGGTGGAACCATATGGATCGTGCGGATCGAAGGGAATCTGCAAACCAACAGCAGTGAGGTCATGCGGGCGTCGGTCCTCGCGGGATATGGGTATCGGATATTTCCCGTCCTGGCTGTTCGACGACGAACTGGCAAGTGGCCAGGTACAGCAGATATTGCCGGACTGGGAAACCATCCCGATACCGATCCATGTGGTCAGCCCGCTGGAGCGCCCGCATTCGGCCACGGTGAAGGCGTTCGCCGAACATATCGGAAAGGCGATGGCTCGTTAGCTGAAAGACGATGCTTCTTCGCGCGGAAGCGACTTTTTGAATTTTCCCATGAATGAGCGGCGCCTGTGAGTTCACTTACGGACGGTCGCGAGTCGATGTGCTATGGCGGAAACTGGCCGACTGTACGCATTCAGCTCTCAGCACCTTAAGCCGCGGGTCGGAACGATTCGCCCGGGCAAGTGGCCGCTTTGTGGCGTCATAGCTCAAGGGGGAGCAACCGGCCACAACCTGCCGTTCACATGCACCGGCGGTCGGACGTTCAAGCGTCGGCTACACCTCGTAACCGGCCGTCGAATCGTAAATGACCAACGCTCGTCATCGGCCATTGCGGACGTTCGGCCGTCGGCGGTGGTGAGGTGGCATTAGGCTACTTCTCTGCCGTTCGGAGAAAATGATCAGGCGACTGTACGCCATCGGCCTGGTGTGGACCAATCGGCGTTTTCCGATCGGTCCCGGACCTCCGCGAAAGGACATGCACCGCGCGAGACGCCCGTGTACTCGGCGCGCACGCTCGATGCGGTTGCCGCGCACACGCAAGCCGCCGGATGAGCACTGCGCGGTAGGCCGCGTGAGAAGTCAGCGGCATCAATCCGCCGCGCGGGATCGAACGATCGTGTTTAGTGATGCGCCGCACGGCCCTTCTTTTTTAAGGACAATCCCTACTATCCAGACGTGGAAGCGGGGCGCCGTAGGGGCCGAAAATGTGGCCCCGTTTTCGCGCGCTGCATGCGATATTCCCGTCGCATAAAAAATGGTAAGGTCCTCTCACCGTCTGTCCGGCAACTAACCCGCGAATGGCCATCAAGCTTGCTCGCGCGGTGCCGACAGGCCAATCATCGCTTTGTGCGCCCCAACCCTGTATCCAATGTGACGCGAGCAACGATGATCCAGCTCAATCGGATTGCTATCGGCCTTGTTGAAACCGACGAGCGCGCTCAATTCTCTGATTATTTCGCGAGGCCGGCAGCCCGTTCTATTTCATTAGGTAAACGTAACGCGTGGGCAGGCTTGAATCGCTTACGTAGCATCGTCACGGCAATCTGCGCCGCCTGCGCGCTGGTGTCCGGATTAGGCGCATGCAGCTCGCAAGCGCAGACATCGCGCGTTCCACCTTCTGCCCAGCCACCTGCAAGCGTCAGACTCTGGTGCGCCGAACCGCCCGGCTATTACCCGTCCGTACAGACCTGTTCGAGCGGCTGGCAGCGACGCGCGCCCGATCTGCCCGCCTCCGCGGTTTCTCCACCCGTGCTGGTAATTCCGGTCCAGCCTCCCGCAGAAGGACGATCGAAATGAAAACTATCCGACCGGTTCGGTGCACGCTCGCGCGTGCCACCCTTGTGACCACAGCGCTCGCGCCGCTACTGCTGGCGGGATGCGGCGGCGGCAGTGACGACTCGACAGCGTCGAGCGGCACGAGCTCCGTGAAGCTCGCCGACACCTCGTCAGCCACGAGTTCGGTGTCGTTGTCGCCGCTGTCGAGCACGGTGGCGAGCACGCTGGTGAGGCCTGCGTTCTACACGGCCCCGGTGGTGTTGAACGCGCCTTCCGACATCGACAGCGCGGCGCCTTTCGCGTCGGCCAATCAGCCTCCTGCCGCGCAAGCGTCGACGTCGACAATGGGGGTCGTGTCGCTTGCGCAGCTGACGCCGCAAACGATTGCTCGGGACGCCACGAAAACTGCGCGGGCGGCGTCGAATTCAACGCAGGTGACGACGTATACGCCGGCGCAGATTCGCGCGGCCTATCAGCTACCGCCGCTGCCGTCGTCGTGGAGCAATCTTAGCGCGAGCGAGGCCGCGCAAATGGGCGCCGGCCAGACGATTTACGTGATCGACGCGATGAGCGATCCGAACATCGTCAAGGAACTCGCGGCGTTCGACCAGAAATTCGGCTTGCCGGGCTGCACGACGACCACCATCGCGCCGAACGCGTCGCTGCCGCTCGCGGCCCCTGGCAGCAACGCGTGCCAGTTCTCGGTCGTGCACGCGACGACCAGCGGCGCGATGACGTCGAACGCGCCATCGTACGACTCGGGCTGGGCCACCGAAATCGCGCTCGACGTGCAGTGGGTCCACGCTACCGCGCCGCTCGCGCGCATCGTGCTGATCCAGGCGCCGGATGCGTCGACCGGCAGCATGACCGCGGCGGTCAACCTCGCGAACGCGATGGGGCCCGGCGTCGTGTCGATGAGCTTCGGCGCCCCCGAAGGCTCGTGGACCGGCTCCGTCGACTCGGCGTTCAAGCACGCGAACATGACCTACGTGGCCGCTACCGGCGATAACGGCACCGGCGTCGAATGGCCGTCCGTGTCGCAGAACGTGCTGGCCGTCGGCGGCACCCGTCTGAGTTACGACGGCACCACCAAGAACGAAACGGTGTGGTCAGGTACCGGCGGCGGCATCAGTCAGTACACCTCGGTACCGGCATATCAGAACACGTCGGTGCCTAGCCTCGGCACGCTGACGAAGCGATCGGTTGGAGACGTGTCGTTCAACGCGGATCCGTTCAGCGGTCAGTACGTCGCGGTCATCACGCCCGTCGCGGCCGCGCCGAGCTGGTACAGCGTCGGCGGCACCAGTCTGTCGACCCCGCAATGGGCCGGCATCGTCGCCGTCGCCAATGCACAGCGGGCGCGCAACAGTCTCGGCGCACTCGGCCTCGCGCAGACGCAGCTGTACGGTACCGTCTCGACCGACGCGGGTCTGTACGCGACTGCGTTTTACGACGTCACTTCGGGCAACGACGGTTACTGCTCGAGCTGCTCGGCCCATACCGGCTACGATCAGCCGTCGGGTCTCGGTACACCGGTGGTCGGCAGCCTGCTGGCGACGCTCGGCGTGTCCAAGGCGCCGCCGCCGGTCGTGTCGGCCGCGACGGTCAAGGGTACGGCAGGCAGCGCACTGTCGTTCACGGTGGCGGCCAGCTCGTCGGACCCGCTCAGCTGGTCGCTCGCGAATGCACCGCAGGGCATGAGCATAGATAGCTCGGGTCAGGTGACATGGGCGCAGCCGGTCGCCGGCACTTACAAGGTGACCGTGACCGCGAAGGATACGGTCACCGGCTCGACGGGCAGCGCGAGTGCGAACGTGACCGTCGTCGCGGCATCGAAGCCGGTCGTGCAGGCAGCGACGATCGTGGGCCAGGCGAAACAGCCGCTCAGCTATCAGGTCGACGTCAGTGCGGCCGATCCGGTCAGGTTCTCGCTCAGCGGCGCGCCTTCGGGCATGTCGATCAGCAGCGCCGGCGTGATCAGCTGGAGAACGCCTGCGAAGGGCACG
Organism: Paraburkholderia sp. RL18-101-BIB-B; assembly: GCF_046026985.1. Classification (NCBI taxonomy): domain Bacteria; kingdom Pseudomonadati; phylum Pseudomonadota; class Betaproteobacteria; order Burkholderiales; family Burkholderiaceae; genus Paraburkholderia; species Paraburkholderia sp. RL18-101-BIB-B. Next base: position 681 of record NZ_JARESV010000051.1, on the reverse strand, counting down.
GACAGCGTCAGCGTCAAGGCGACCGACACCAGCAACGGCCAGTCCGGTTCGGCGACGATGAGCGTGCGGATCTCGTCCGTGGCAACGGGCCCCGCGATCTCGGCTGCGCCGATCAGCGGTGTTGAGGGCCGCGCGGTCAGCGGCGTGATCGGTATCGAGGACCCAGGCGCGGACAACGTGAAGGTCGACATCAAGGGCGCGCCGTCCGGCATGGTGTTCATCGAGAGCGGGCCGGGCTTCGTTGCCAAATGGCGGCACCCGGTCGCCGGAACCTACACGCTAACGCTGACCGCGGTCGATTCGGCGGGGCTTAGCTCGCAGGCAAATCTGGTGGTGACGATCGGCACGCGCTGAGCCGACTCGTCGCGCTGCCGCAACGTCGCTGCCGGCGACGTTGCGGCGCGCAGTTGGTGAAAGCACGGCTTGGGAGTGAGAAGGCAGCGAGTCTGTGGGTCAGCATCGCGGCCGCGCCGATCGGTCCACACCAGGCCGATGACGTACAGTCGCCTGATCATTCTCAGAACGGCAGAGAAGTAGCCTGGAGCCACCTCACCACCGCCGACAGCCGAACCTCCGCAATGGCCGACCACCTGTCGGCGACGATATCCCTGCAGAGGGCTTTGTCAAGTTGAGGTAGATAGTTTGGCTATCGCGAGAAGATATGGTTTCCTTATTAATTTT
>NZ_JARESV010000050.1:0-60964 GCF_046026985.1 Paraburkholderia sp. RL18-101-BIB-B | reverse complement strand
CTAACAACACAAGGAAAGGCCAACACCCCAAAAAGCACAGCCAAAAAAACCACTACCCAATATCCCGCCCAGCAGTCTCCCGCATAAACGGCAACGGCAACAACGAAACCACCCCACACCCAATCAGATACCAAGCCGGCGCGAGATTACTCCCCGAAATCTGAATCAACCACGTAGCAAAAAACTGCGCAAACCCACCAAAGATAGAAACCCCGAGACAATAAACAATCGACATCCCGGTAGCACGAATCTCACGAGGAAACATCTCCGGCAGCATGACGATATTAGGCACAGCGGTAAACGCAACGAGCACAGCCAATCCGGCGACTACAGACAACAAAACCGGCACCGTCGGCGAAGCATTGATAATCATGAACGCCGGATACACCGCCACGATCAGCAACACCCGCGAGATCCACAACACGCGCTTACGCCCAGCACGATCGGACAACGCCCCGGCAAATGGCGAACAGATCACCGTCACCACCGCGGCGGTCCACGCAGCCCAGAGCGCCGACGACATCGGCAAATGCAAAATCCTGATCGCGTAGGTCGACAGATAAAACAGCACGATGTAGTTCGCCGCCGTGCCACCGATCGTCGTCAACACGCCCGTCGTAATCACGCGCGAATGCTCGCGAAACAGCTTGCGCACCGGCTGCGAGGCAGGCTGCAAACCCGGCTGCGAAACCGCCGCGCCATCTTCCACACCAGGCAGCGTCTCATTCAGATGCCGCCGAATATAAATACCAATCGGCCCCATCGCCATGCCGATCACAAACGGCACGCGCCACCCCCAACTCTCCAGCGCCGCAGTCGAAAGCGCCGCCGCCAAAGCGACACCCAGCAACGATCCGCACACGGTGTTCAGCCCTTGACTCACGAACTGCCAACTACCGTAAAACCCGCGCGTCTTGTTGCTCCCATACTCCAGCAACAGCGACGTCGACGCCCCCACCTCACCACCCAGCGCAAAGCCCTGAATCAACCGCGCGAGAATGATCAGCAGCGGCGCGGCAACACCAATCGCCGCATAAGTCGGCGCGAACGCGATGATCGCGGAGCCGAGCGTCATCAGCCACAGCGTGAGGCTCATCGCGGCTTTGCGGCCCGCGCGATCGGCATACGCGCCGAGCACGATGCCGCCCACCGGACGCATGATGAACCCGACGCCGAAGGTGCCGACCGCCAGCATCAGTTGCGCGAGCTGCCCTTCCACCGGGAAATACAGCTTGCCGATGATCGTCGCAAAGAAGCTATAGATCGTGAAGTCGAAAAACTCGAGGCCGTTGCCCAGCGTGATCGCGGCAATCGCCTTGGCGTGGCTCGTGCGTTCGACAGGCTGCGCGGCCGGCGTGCTCTGCATGCTCAACGCGTCGGTGCCTGCGGGTTGCGGTGTGGCGGAATAGTCCATCTGTGTCTCCGTGATGTTCTTCCTGCTAATGCGCGGCGGCTTTGCCCGCTTATGCAAACGCTGTGGCCTCAGGCCAGAAACGTCTGCGCGAGTCTCACCCAGTAGGCGGCACCGGTGGCGAGGCAATCGTCGTTGAAGTCGTAGCCCGGGTTGTGAACCATGCAGCCGCCCTCGCCGTCGCCATTGCCGATGATCAGATAGCTGCCGGGGCAACGCTCGAGCAGGAACGCGAAATCTTCGCTGCCAGTGAGCGGTTGCATGTCGGCGATCAGGCCGCCTTCGCCCAGCCAGTCGAGCGCGACTTGCCGCGCCAGCCCGGTCATCTCCGCATCGTTGACGAGAACCGGATAGCGACGCTGATAGTCCACGTGCGCCTGCGCGCCGAACACGGCCGCCTGGCCGCACGCCACTGCCGTGATGCGCTCCTGCAGATAATCGCGAACCTCGGGCTTCAATGCTCGCACCGAGAGACGCATTTCGGCCGTCTCGGAAATCACATTCGGTGCTTCGCCCGCGTGAATCGCGCCGACGGTGATGATCGCCATATCGAGCGGCGCGATGTTGCGCGATACGATGGACTGCAACGCCAGCACGATCTGCGCGCACACCACTACCGGATCGACCGCCTTATGCGGCACCGCGCCGTGGCCACCGCGGCCGGTTACCTTGATGATCACCGTATCCGACGAGGCCATGAACGAGCCCGGCAGGAAGCCGAACTTGCCCGTCGGATGGCCGGGCATGTTGTGCATCGCGAACACGGCGTCGCATGGAAACTTGTCGAACAGGCCGTCCTCGAGCATTTTTTTCGCGCCGGCCAAGCCCTCTTCGGCGGGCTGGAAAATCAGATTCAACGTACCGTCGAAGCACTTTTCCTGCGCCAGATGTTTGGCGGCGGCGAGCAGCATGGCCGTGTGGCCGTCGTGGCCGCATGCGTGCATCTTGCCGGGCAGCTTGCTCGCATATGGCAGGCCGGTGGTTTCATGAATCGGCAATGCGTCCATGTCGGCGCGCAGCCCGAGCTTGCGCGTACCGTCGCCGACTTTCAATTTCCCGACAACGCCCGTCTCACCGAGCCCGCGATGCACCGTATAGCCCCACTCCTGCAAGCGTTCGGCGACCAGGTCGCCGGTGGCGAACTCTTCGTAAGCCAGCTCGGGATGCGCGTGGATCTGGCGGCGCAGCGCGATCATTTCGTCTTCGAGTTCGGCGATGCCCGCCGGAATGGCCATGGTGTTCACGTCGTGTCTCCGTCATTGAAAGCGTGAACCCAGCATAACGACGCCGATATTCCAGCGGCAGGCGTAAAATCGTTACGGCAGCAACTCGTGGTTGCCACCCTCACGCCTACTCTGTCAGATGAAACTGCATCAACTCAGTACCTTAGCGGCCATCGCCGATACTGGAAGTATCCGGGCCGCCGCGCGTTCGCTCGGCCTCTCGCCCGCCGCCGTGACCAAGGCGATGCGCGAACTGGAAAGCGATCTGCAAGCGCCGCTGGTGGTGCGCAGCGCGAGCGGCGTCGCGTTTACCGAGTTCGGCCGCGCGCTGGTCGTGCATGCGCGCGTGGTGCTGGGGCAACTGCAACGGGCGCAAGCCGAGATCGAAGCATTACGCGGCGCGGCGGCCGGCAAACTGTCGATCGGCGTCACGCCGTGGGTCGCGTTGACGTTTCTGCCGCCCACGGTGCAGCGCTTCCGGCAGCGCATGCCTGAAGTGCAACTGGAGTTTTTCGAAGGCTTGCTCGCGGTCGTGCAGCCGCGTTTGCGCGACGGCAGCCTCGATTTTTCGATCGGACGGCCGCCACCCGCGTCGCCGCAATCGGAATTTCACAACGTGCCGCTGTTTTCCACGCACTCGGCCGTGGTCGCGCGGCGCGATCATCCGAAGGCCGGCTGCCGCACGCTGCTCGAACTGGAAGACGCGGAGTGGATATTGAACTGGGACCCGGCGAGTCGCGAGTCGATCTCGGACAACGTGTTTCGCAAGCGTGGCATGCAGGTGCCGCACACCATTCTGCTTGCGCACTCGCTGGCGGTCGTGCTGGGGCTGCTCGCCCACACGGACATGCTCAGCATCTTTCCGTGGCCACTCGTGGAAGTGACGCTCGCGAAGGAGCAGCTGTGGGCGCTGCCATTGCGTGAGACGGTCGATGAAACCATCGTCAGCATCACCTCACGCCGCGGCGCGCCGACGAGTCCGGCGGCCGCGTGCTTTCTCGAATGCCTGCGTGAAGTGATCGACGAAGGGGCGCGCTCGCAAGATCCCGAGCAGCGCCGGCTGTTTCATTCGATCGAGTTGCTGCTTTAGTGTTTTGTTACCTCACGGCGCTGTGTGGATTCAATCCGCGTAACCCACCACGCCCTTGATCTCCAGAAAGTCCTCCAGACCGAACTCGCCGTACTCGCGCCCGTTGCCCGATTGCTTGAAGCCGCCGAACGGCGCCTCGGGGTTGTAGTCCGCGTAGTTCAGATAGATCGTGCCGGTGCGCAGGCGCTTCGCCACCGCACGCGCGTGCTCGATCGAGCCGGATTGAATGTAGCCCGCGAGACCGTACAGGCTGTCGTTGGCCATCGCGATCGCTTCGTCTTCGGAGTCGTACGCGAGGATCGACAGCACCGGCCCGAAAATTTCCTCGCGCGCGATTGTCATGTCCGGCGTGACCTTGCCGAATACCGTCGGACGCACGAAGTAGCCGCCCTTCAATCCTTCGGGGCGGCCCAGGCCGCCGGCTACCAGCGTGGCGCCCTCTTCCATACCCACGCCGATCAGCTGCTGGATCTTGTCGAACTGCTGTTCGCTGATCACGGGGCCGAGGTCCGTGCCCTTCGCGTCCGCGGGACCGACGTTCAACGCTTCCGCGGCGTCTTTCGCATACGCCAGCGCTTCGGCTTCGCGGGCACGCGGCACGAACATGCGCGTAGGCGCATCGCACGATTGTCCGCTGTTGTCGAAACAGGCACGCGCGCCGCGCGTCACGGCTTCTTTCAGATCGGCGTCTTCGAGAATCAGGTTGGCCGATTTGCCGCCCAGTTCCTGATGCACGCGCTTGACCGTATCCGCCGCGGCCTTCGCGACCTGCACGCCCGCGCGCGTCGAACCGGTAAACGACATCATGTCGATATCCGGATGAGACGACATGGCTTCACCCACGGTGCGGCCTTCGCCGTTCACGAGATTGAACACGCCGGCCGGCACGCCCGCTTCGTCGAGGATCTCGGCGAAGATGATGGCGGACAGCGGCGCCAGTTCCGAAGGCTTGAGCACCATCGTGCAGCCGGCCGCGAGCGCGGGTGCGACCTTGGTGGTGATCTGCAAGGCCGGCCAATTCCACGGCGTGATCAGCCCGCACACGCCGACCGCTTCCTTGCGGATCAGAATGCCGCTCTTCACGTACTCGAACTCGAAGGTATCGAGCGTGCGGATCATGGTTTCCAGATGTGCGACGCCGGTCCATGCCTGCGCGTCGTTCGCGTACTGCAGCGGTGCGCCCATCTCGCGGCTGATCGCATGCACCATGTCGTCATAGCGTTTGCGATAGACGTCGAGGATCGCTTGCAGCAGATCGATGCGCTGCGCGATCGTCGTGTCGCTGTAGGCGGGAAATGCGCGCTTCGCGGCCGCGACGGCGCGATCGACATCCGCCGCGCTGCCCAGCGAGATTTGCGCGAACGCGGCGGCGGTGGACGGATCGATCACGTCGAGTGTGGCGGCGTTGGTCTGGCCGACGGGGTCGACCCACTGACCGTCGATATAAAACTGCTTGGCGTGTTGCATGGGGCTTGTCCTCTACATGAAAGTTTCAGGTCAGATGCGGGGCAAATCGCACCCGCGGCGGCATCGCCTGCTTTACATCGACGCCACTCAATCTGAATGTCTTCAAATCGAAATTCATCGCTACGCGGCTTTGGCTCAGACTCCGGCTTCGAATCCATTTTTCGCATCGATTCACACCGATAGCGACCTCGATCCAATCAACCAGGAGAGACACATGAGCAACATCACTTTCACCCGCATCGACGCTAAAGGCCCTGGCGCGTCCGGCCTGAACCCGGCCCTGCACGATCCGGCCGACGTCATTCTCGAAGGCGCCAAGGCACCGCACGCCCTCAATGCTTTCTCCGACGCCACCAACATGTTGTCCGCGGGCGTGTGGCAATGCGATGCGGGCACGCTGAAGCTGGCCGACCTGCCGATTCACGAAGTGTGCGTGCTGATCGAAGGCGAAGTCGTGATTACCAGCGACGACGGCCGCAGCGAACGCTATGCCGCCGGCGACGCCTTCATCCTGCACAAAGGCTTCTCGGGCACGTGGCACATGCCGGTGGCGACCAAGAAGTACAGCATCGTGTACTGCGGTTGATTCTGACTGCATCGCACCGTTGCTTCACCGGAAACCGCACCCACTGAGGTGCGGTTTTTTATTCTGGCGAAGAAACCAAAAAACGCAAAAAAACGCCCGCCACGATTGCGCGGACGCCATCAACTACATCGGAAAACCCAGCGCCTTGATCGAATTGATCCACAGACGCCGCCAGCCGCCGCGATCGTCGGCGCCGTCGAACGCGTTGAAGGTGATCTTCGCGGCGATCCAGCGCACGGGTTCCGGCGGAATATACGACGGCCCTTTGCGCGAAATATCGAGCGACGTGATCACCGTCTCGCGATGCCACAGCATGTCGAGGCCCATCTTCGCGCCAAAGCGGCTGCCCGCCACGCCAAAGCCCGTATAGCCCGCGACGAACACGCTCTTGCCGCCGTGATAGCGACGCGCGAACACGGCGCCGCGCGAACAGTAGTCGATCGGGCCGCCCCAGGCATGCGTGAAGCGTACGTCGTCGAGTTGCGGGAAGGTGCGGTAGAACGCTTCGGCGAGCTTGTAGTAGGTGCTTTCGTCGCGATCGGCGGCGGGATTCGGATTACCGCCGAAGTGATAGCTCACGCGGCCGCCAAAGATGATGCGGTTGTCTTTCGTGAGCCGGAAATAATTGAGCTGCGTGCGCGTGTCGTAAATGCCCTGGCGATTCTTCCAGCCGATGCGCGCCATCTGTTCTTCGCTCAACGGCGCGGTCGCGATGATGTGATCGCGCACCTGCATCACACGGCGTTTGATGTCGGTCACGCCGACATCCGCCGTGCCGGTGCCGAGCAGCACGCGCGGCGTTTCGATGCGGCCCGACTGCGTGTGCACGATCATCTTCGCGCCGCAATCTTCGAGGCGCGTGATCGGCGAATGTTCATGCAGACGCACGCCGAGTTTCAGCGCGGCGGCCTTCAAACCCCACGCGAGCTTCGCCGGATGAATCGTGCCGCTGCGATTGCGCGACCACATCGCCCCTGCGAAAAGCGGTGAATCGAGTTGCTCGCGCGCGCCCTTGCTGTCGAGCAGCACCACGTCGTGCCCGTGTGAGACATGCAACTCGTAATCGCGCTTCAGATGGCCGAGGTGGCCCGGATCGACTGCAACAGTCATCTCGCCGTTCCATTCGACATCCGCCTCGATGCCATAGCGCGTCAACGACTCCTTGAAGCCGTCGAGATTCTCCTGGCCCAGCTTTTCGAGCACGTCGAGGTCTTGCGGAAAGACGCGCGTCGCATTCGGCAGGCCGTGCATCACCGAAGTCGAGATGATGCCGCCCGGACGGCCCGAGGCGCCATAAGCCACCTTGCCCGCCTCGACCAGCACGACGTCGAGCGACGGGTCGGCTTCTTTCGCCTGGATCGCGGCCCATAGACCGGTGAAGCCGCCTCCCACCACGACCAGATCCGCCGTGGTCGGACCGATCAATTCCCGTTCGACAGCCGGCGCGCGCGGATTGTCCAGCCAGAACGGAAACAGTTTTACCCCTTCAAACGCGCGCTTTACTGACTCGCTCATCCTGTTTGCCTACTCAATTTAAATACCATTGCTTGTACTGCACGAAGCCGCGCACATCGGCGTGCGCTTCAACCTGCATCCTGCGTGTCCAGCTCCGCCTCGCGCTCGCGTTCCGCACCCACGGCGCGTTGCGGTTTCGTCCGCCGCTGCGTGGCCGCTTTAAGCTTAGTCGCCGGCACCACGGGATGCACGGTTACATTGCGCTGCGAACCGCCGCGCAGCCAACGGCGGCCTTGCGGTCCATACACGCCGTCCGGCTCCGGAAAGCACTGCAACAACGCGATATACAGCGCGGCTGCCAGCGTCAGCGAAACCGGCATGCTGATGTCGAGACCACCGGCGAGATGGCCGAGCGGACCGACGAACTGATCCGGCAGATTCACGAAGCACAGGCTGATCGCCGCGCTCGGAATCCATGCGCCCATCGCGCGCCAGTTCCAGCCGTGCGTGAACCAGTAGTGACCGCCACGGCCGCCGCGATTGAACACCTGCAAGTCGTCCGACAGATAGAAACCGCGCCGCGTGACGAAGCCGATGATCATGATCACCATCCACGGGCAACTGCAGACGTTGATCAGCACCGAGAACGTCGACACGCTTTCGACCAGATTGAAGGCGAAGCGGCCGAGAAAAATGAAGCCGATGGCGAGGCTGCCGATCAGCAACGTGGCGCGCACGCGGTTCAGGAACTTCGGAAACATGCTCGACATGTCGAGGCCGGTGCCATACAGCGCGGTCGTGCCCGTCGACATGCCGCCGATGATCGCGATCAGACACACCGGCAGGAAGAACCAGTTCGGCGAGATCGCCAGCAGACCGCCCACATAGTTATTCGACGCGATGAAATCCGGCGCCTTGCTGGCGATGATCGTCGCCGTGGCGAGGCCGAAGAAGAACGGCACGAACGTGGCCAGTTGCGCAAGCATTACCGCGAGGATCGTGCGCTTTCTCGGCGTGTTCTCCGGAATATAGCGGGCCCAATCGCCGAGCGTGCAGGCGAACGATACGGGATTGCTCATCGCAACCAGCACGGCGCTCACGAAGGCCGGCCAGAAACCCACCGAGCCGAGCGCGACCTTGCCGGCGTAGGCGCCATCGAACGACTTGGTGAACGCGAACAGGCCGACCACGAACAGAATGCTCGCCGCCCACACCGCGATCTTGTTGACCCACAGCATGAAGCGGAAACCATACACGCACACGGTCAGCACCAGCACCGCGAACAGACCATATGCGAAGCTCAGCGTCATCCAGTTGACCGGCAAACCGAGCAGATGATTCGCGCCGCCCACGAGCGCATCGCCCGAACTCCACACCGCCAGCGAGAAAAACGCGACCGCGGTCAGCACCGCCAGAAACGAGCCGACGATCCGCCCATGAATGCCGAAATGCGCGCCCGACGAGACCGGGTCGCTGGTGCCGTTACGCGGACCGAACAGGCTCATCGGCGCAAGAATGCATGAGCCGATCAGCACGCCGAGCACGATCGACCAGACACCCGCCTTGAATGACAAACCGAGCAGCACCGGAAAACTGCCGAGCACGGAGGTCGAAAAGGTATTGCAACCGCCGAACAGCAAGCGGAACAGATCGATCGGCCGCGCATAGCGCGAGCGATCCGGAATGCGTTCGAAACCGAATGTTTCGACTTGAGTGATGCTGTTGCTGCTCATTGTCTCCGACTCCTGTAACGGCCAGGTCAATCACAATGGCTCGCCACGGGGATGCGGCGTCCACTTTTCTCAGATGTCTGGACGCCACTGTAAAGACAATCGGCACGGGCAAAAATATCGCCCGCCCAACCTTTACTTCGATCGCCGGCGATGTAACCCTCAAGCACCGCCCGGCAAGGCTCTGCAGGCATCCAGAAAGCCCGCTTAGGGACTTCCCGCAGGCTTCGCGCAGCGCAAACGTCGAAGCGAATAGCGAGAATCCGCACGCGTTATGTCACGTCCGCGCCGCCCGCCTGGCGCGTCTGCCGGCGTTTTTTTGCGGCTGCGACAGTCGGCAGCGGCACCGGCACCGCGCCCGACATGCCGTGCTCGATCAAAAAATCGCGGAACAGCCCGGCCACATGCGGCAGACGTTTATCCGACACATGCATCACATACCAGTCGCGCTCGATCGGGTTGGCGGGCATCGGCAACAGCGCGAGCAAACCCGCCTGAAACTCCAGCGAACAGGCGTGCAGCGACAGGAACGCGATGCCCAATCCCGCCTCGACCAACTGCTTGATCGCCTCGTTGCTCGACAACTCGGAGCCGATATGAAGCTTGAGGCCCGCGAGCCGAAACAGATTCTCGACCGTCGAACGCGTGCCCGAACCGCGTTCCCGCACGAACAGATTCGCGCTTTGCAGATCGTCGAGCGACAAACGCTTTTTCTTCATCAGCGCATGCGCGGGCGAGGCGACGAACGCCATCGGATGCTTGGCGAACGCGGTCGCCGCCGTGCGCAATTCGCGCGGTGCGCTGCCCATCACCGCGAGATCGATCTCGTGCGTCGCCAGCATGCGGATGATGTCCGCGCGATTGCCGACCTTGAACTGCACCTTCACTTGCGGACGCAATTCGGTGAAACGCACCAGAAACGGCGGGATCAGATACTCGGCCGTGGTGATCGCGCCGATGCGCAGCGTGCCGCCCTGCTCGCCGTGCAACTCGGCCAGATCGTCGGCCGCGCCGTTCCACAGGTCGAGGATTTCCAGCGCATAACGGGCGAGGATCTCACCGGCCGCGGTCAACTGCACACCACGGCCCACGCGCTGCAACAGCGGCGCGCCCGCGGCCTCTTCGAGCAGCCGCACCTGTAGCGACACGGCCGGCTGCGTGAGCCGCAATTCCTCGGCCGCACGCGACACGCTGCCCAGCTTCGCAATCGTATGCAAGGCCTTTAACTGACGAAACGTCGCGGCTTTTAACATAAGTGAAAACCTATATGTTCCGTATAAACATTAAATTGTGCTGCGGTTTTCGCCGATTTTATACTGGCCTGACAGATGAGCCGGGGAATGTTTGGAATCGCGCTCCGCGCGGCGCCAGCACCGGCCCGGCACGAATAACGTCAGGAGGATAGAGATCATGGCCGCAATCGATCAACAGGCAAGCGCAACAACGCAGCGGGCGCACCACGCGCAATCCGCGCAACGCATGGACAATTCGGCGGCGCATCGGGTCGTGATCGTCGGCGGCGGTGTGGGTGGACTCGGGCTCGCCACGCGCCTGTCCGAATCGCTCGGGCGTGCCGGCCTCGCGCAGATCGTGCTGGTCGACCGCTGGCCCACGCACTTCTGGAAGCCCCTGCTGCACGAAGCCGCTTCAGGTCAACTCGATCCCGCGACCCATCAACTGCAATATGCGGTGCAGGCGCAACGGCACGGCTTTGAATTCGAACAGGGCGAACTCACTGCGCTCGATCGCGCCGAGCGGCATATCACGCTGAGCGCGTTACACGATGCAGACGGCCGCGAAATTCTGCCGGCACGGCAAATCGCTTTCGATACGCTGGTGCTGGCCATGGGCAGCGTCACACAGTATTTCGGCGTGCCCGGCGCCGCGGAGCATGCGTTGCCGCTCGAATCGGTCGCACATGCGGAAGCATTCCGCCGCAAGTTGCTCGATGCCTGTCTGCGCGCGAACCATGCGCGCCGGGCGCAGACCGCGCATGCGGATACGCCGGTGTCGATCAACATCATCGGTGCCGGCGCGACGGGTGTCGAACTCGCCGCCGCATTGCGCGACACGGTGCGTTTGCTGAATCGCTACAGTCCGTTTTCACTCGATCCGGTGCGCGACTTCCGCATCCGTTTGATCGAAAGTAGCGGACGTGTGCTGCCTGCTTTGTCCGAAACGATTTCAGCGCGCGCACAGCGGATGCTCGCCAGTCTCGGCGTGGAAGTGTTAAGTGCCACGCGTGTCACCGAAGTGCGCGCCGATGCCGTGCTGACCGACGGCGGCGCCCCGCTCGCCAGCGACATCGCGATCTGGACAGCGGGCATCTCGGGGCCACCGGTATTGCGCACGCTGGACGGCATCGCGGTGAATCGCAACGCGCAGATCCAGGTGAATCGCACGTTGCAATGCACGAACGATCCGAATATCTTCGGCCTTGGCGACTGCGCGGCCTGCCCCGCCGACGACGCCGGCGCGTTCCTTTCCCCGCGCGCGCAGGTCGCGCATCAACAGGCGCTGTTTCTCGCGCGCGCATTGAAGTGCCGGATTGCAGGTGAAGCGTTGCCCGAGTTCGTGTACCGCGACGCCGGCACGTTGGTCGGCTTCGGGCGTGAAGGCACCATAGGCAGCCTCAGCAACAGCTTGCTGACGCAGCCGGTGTTTGTCGATGGTTGGCTCGCCACTGCGGTCTACAAGCTCATCTATCGGCGGCACGTCATGACACTGACCGGTTTCGCGCGCATGGCGCTCGATACGGCGAGCCACTGGTTGCGCAGACGCGTGCATCCGGTGATCCGTTTGCACTAGAGAAAAATTTGCTGCTCACGCGCCGATAGATGCGATCGGTTCGGCAAGTGAGCGGCTTGCCACCTACTTCAACCTAGCGCATCTGAAACGCGTCCGCCACGGAACGCGCGCCGTCCGGCAACGGACACGGCTGCGGATACTGGCTGTCCGACACGTCCATGCAACCCGACGCGCGTGCGACGGCCAGTTCACGCTTCACCTCCTCGCGGGTCTTTCCTTGCGGCGCCTGCCGCGCCTTCCGCACCGCACGCTCTTCTCCACCCTGCACCTGTTGCGGCTTTCGCTGCACCTGCTCCTGAGCCTCGTAAGCCACACGCGGCCCCGTGGCTGGGTCAAGTGACGAAACACCGTCGCTCGCCACCGACACACTCATCCACGCAAAGCCCAGCACGCCTCCCGCAAACCAATTCGCATTCCGCACGATCTATTCTCCGATTCCGTTTGATTGAGCCCCCATGCTAGATCGAAGCGGCTCCCTGAACATGAGCGTGCCATGACGATCCTGTCATGCGTGCGACGCACCGCAATAAAACATGCACGCAAAATATATGACGGAATTGTCATGTTGCGTTCATGTTCGCATCGATCAGGTATCCGTACGATGGACCCGTTCTATCTTCAAATTGACCCGTATGCGGCACTTTCAACGAATGCGAAGTCTGACGATGCGCATCACGCATTTCAGTGCAAGCGTCCCGGCACGCTGGGAACGGCTCCGCATCGATCATCCGGTCTCTCTGGGAGCCGCGCTGCTCGTCATTGCACTCAGTTCGCTGGCGTTCTGGTGGATTCAGCCTGACGGGCTGTTCGACGGCGGCGAACCAGCCTGCCCCTCCGCATATGCAAAGTCAACTGTCCAGGACGGGCCGTTATTCACGCGAGGCCTGCTCTCGCTCGAGGTGTTTTCCGCGATGACTCGCACCATGCCGCGGACTTGCAGTTCGCTGCCTGCAGTCGATCACGGGCTCGATGCAGCCAATGCCTCCACGTCATGCGCGCCCAATGCACGCATCGGCCGCTGACCCGCGGCACTGAGAGAAAATCATGCGTATCCTGATCGTCGAGGACGAAATCAAAACCGGCACGTATCTTCGCAAAGGTTTGACCGAAGCGGGCTTTATCGTCGACTGGGTGGAAGACGGCGTGACCGGCCAGCACCGCGCGTTGACGGAGGACTACGACCTGATCGTCCTCGACGTCATGCTGCCCGGCCAGGACGGCTGGACGGTGCTGAAAAACCTGCGCCGCACCCATTCGACTTCGGTCCTGCTGCTCACCGCGCGCGACGAGGTGGACGACAAAGTGCGCGGCCTCAACATGGGTGGCGACGACTATCTCGTCAAGCCGTTCGACTTCGCCGAACTGCTGGCCCGTGTGCGCTCGATTCTGCGACGTGGGCAAACGCGCGACGCGGCTTCCCTGCAAGTCGCCAATCTGGTGCTCGACCTGACGCGCCGCAAGGCCACGCGCCACGGCGACATGATCCTGCTCACGGCCAAGGAATTCGCGTTGTTATGGCTGCTGATGCGTCGTCAGGGTGAAATTCTGCCGCGTTCGACGATCGCCTCCCAGGTGTGGGACATGAACTTCGACAGCGACACGAACGTCGTCGACGCCGCGATCCGCCGCCTGCGCGCGAAGGTCGACGACAATTACGAGCCCAAGCTGATTCACACCGTGCGCGGCATGGGTTACGTACTGGAAGAGCGCGGCCCATCGCAGTCATGATCCGACGTCTACTCGCGGCGGTGCGCCTGCGCGCGTCAACGCTGCGCTTCAGGCCGCCCGCGCGGCTCGTGCCGCGCACCTTGCGTGCGAGGCTGTCAATACTCTTCGCCCTTTCGACTTCGCTGCTACTCATATTCAATGGCGTACTGCTGTATCACGGCCTGAAAACGCGCATCGAAGCCGCGTCGGCGCGCGAGATGACCACCACGCTCGCCGCGCTGCAATTGCGCCTGCACACCATGCCCAGCATCCAGGCGGTCAGCGCTGATCGTGAGACGTGGCACAACCAGCTATACGGACATCAGAACCTGGATATTGCGCTGTTCGATTCGCGCAGCGCACCGCTCATTCGCACCAACGGCTACTGGCCGAATGCGGAGACCATGACCGTCCGCGCTGGCCTCGCACCCGTGCGCGTGTCGATCGAGAAACTGCCGCTGCGCTTTCTGGTGGCAATGGCGCTGCTCGGCGACCCATCCGGCACACAAGTGCGCGTGGTCGTGCAATACGACGCGAGCGGCGAACGCGCGTTACTGCGCGCCTACGCACTCAACGTGCTGGTCGTCATCGTGACGGGGACGCTGGTGAATGCACTGCTTGCGTGGTCGATCGCCCGTTTCGGACTGCGGCCGCTGGCTCGTTTGACGGCGCGCGCCGAGCAGATCTCCAGCAGCCATCTTGCGGAACCATTGCCCGAGCGCGACATGCCTGGCGAACTGAAGGAACTGAGCCGTGCCTTCAACCGCATGCTGGCGCGCCTGCATGAATCGTTCACGCGTCTCACGCAATTTTCATCCGACCTTGCGCATGACATGCGGACTCCCCTCACGAATCTGCTGGCTGAAGCGCAAGTGGCACTCTCGCAACCGCGTTCCGCCGACGAATACCGCGGCGTGATCGAATCGAGCGTGGACGAATTCCAGCGCCTCGCGCGTCTTATCGACAGCATGCTGTTTCTCGCGCGGGCGGACAGCATTCGCCACCGCTTGACGCTGCAATGTGTCGACGGGCGCAGCGAGGCGCTGCGCATTGCCGGCTACTACGAAATCATGGCGGCGGATGCCGGCGTCGAAATCGTCGTATTGGGCAATGCGCGTTTCGAAGGCGATGTGCTGATGGTGCAGCGGGCGCTCAGCAACCTGATTTCGAACGCGTTGACCCACGCACCGCGCGGCAGCACCGTCGACGTGCAGTGCGCGGAACGCAGCCGCTATGCGCACGTCTCGGTGTCGGACACCGGCGCCGGCATCGCGCGACCGCATCTGGAGCGCATCTTCGACCGTTTTTACCGGGTCGATCCATCGCGGCACAACTCGGCAAGCGGCACGGGCCTCGGACTTGCCATCGTCAAGTCGATCATGGACGAACATCACGGCGAATGCAGCGTGGAAAGCGTGCCGCACGTGCGCACCACGTTCAGCTTGCGCTTCCCGAAGCATCCGCCGATCAGTTGAGCCAGGCACACGCCCGCACGATGACAAAACTATCATGCGGCGATCACCACGGTCTCATCCCCTGCTATGCACAATGTTCCTGTCTGATCAACATTGATCAGACATCCCAATCAACTTGCAGAGGACTCGATGAAACACTACGCAACCGCCCTGGCCGCCCTGATTCTGAGCACACTCGCCACCACCGCCGTAGCAAACGACAACAACAGCATTCCCACCTTCACCTCGCAACCACAAGGCACCCTCGCGGGCCAGCCGCAACAGATGGGCAAATCCCGCGAACAGGTGCGTCAGGAGTTAATCGAGGCTCAGCGGCAAGGTCTCATTCCCAACACCGAAGCCGACTATCCGCCGAGTCAACGGAGCATCGACGCGAATAAAGCCCGCCATACAGCCATGCAACGCTACTGGGCCGAGAACGACTGACACTCGTTCGGCAACAGATACAGATGCAATTCACAACGCGATCGTCGCATCAACGGAAGCTCGTTCATGACATACCCGAAACGCATGCTCGTCGAAAACCTCGCCTGGTCCGACGAAATCAACAACCGTGATCCCGCGTATTTCCGGCGCCTCGCCAGCAATCAGCAACCGAACGTGCTGTGGATCGGTTGCTCCGACAGCCGCGTGCCGGAAGCGATTACGCGGGCGATGCCCGGCGAGATCTTCGTGCATCGCAATATCGCGAATCTCGTCGCCGACAACGACGACAACCTCTCGAGCGTGCTCGAATACGCGGTCACCGCACTGCAGGTGGAGCATGTGATCGTCTGCGGCCATCACTGCTGCGGCGGCGTGCAGGCGGCGCTGCGCCCACCCGTGCCCGAACTGCCGAACGTCAATCGGCGCATTGGGGGAATTCGCCGGCTGTGCGCGCTGCACTCCACCGAATTGCGCGAGCTGCCGAGCTTCGAGGCACGCGTGGATCGGCTCGCCGAACTCAATGTGCTGGCACAGGTTCAGGCGCTGCACGCCATGCCGCTGATTCAGCGCGCGCGGCGTCCCGTGCAGATTCACGGCTGGATTTTCTCGATGCTCGAAGGGCGTCTGAAAACATTGACCGACACGCCCTGGACCGCGAACAGCAACGCTGCCACCGAAGCCGCGATGGGCTGACCGCCGCTGCACCAACCAGTCGCAATACGTGCGAGCAGACCGACTCGTCCCAATCCCCCGCGCTGCTGTAACCGCGCACGACAAACGCCGCCGATAAGCGCGGCGATTTTTTTGACTCCCCAGCTTCGAGGCAAGCTTTACGATGATTCCATCCACCTCTGAACAACCTGAAGTCAACAGCAACCCCGCGTCTCGCCCGTATGCATGGCGCAGCGACCTGCTCGCGGGCATCACCGTTTTCCTGATCGCGTTGCCGCTATGCCTGGGCATCGCGCAGGCTTCCGGCGTCGCGCCGTTCGCCGGCATTCTGGCTGGCGTGATCGGCGGCCTTGTGGTCGCGTTGCTGAGCGGCTCACGGCTGAGCGTGAGCGGACCCGCTGCCGGGCTCGTCGTGATTGTCGTCAATGCGCTGGCTACGCTCGGCAGCTTCTCCGCGTTTTTGAGCGCACTCGTGATCGCGGGCGCCTTGCAGATCATGCTGGGCTTTCTGCGCGCCGGACGGCTGGCGAGCTATGTGCCGGTGCCGGTGATCAACGGCATGCTCGCCTCGATCGGCATTCTGCTGATCGCCAACCAGTTGCCGCTGGCCGCGGGCATCGGTGGCGACGGCATCTCCGTGGTCATGCCGCTCCTCGCGATCGCATCGATCGCCATACTCGTGGCGTGGAACACGCCAACGTTGCAGCGCTGGCGGCTCGTACGCGCGGCTCCCGCGCCGCTTGTGGTGGTGTTGATCGGCATCGCGGTCGCGGGATTCGCCGACTCTCTCGCACCGGGCAACGCGATCGCGTCCGTGCAACGTGTGGCGATGCCCGCGCTCGGATCATGGGGTGCGTTTCGCGACGCGCTCACGTTTCCCGGCTTCGCGCACTGGCTCGACCCCGCTGTGTGGCGCGTGGCCGTGGTGATCGCGATCGTCGCGAGTCTGGAAACCTTGCTGAGTCTCGAAGCGCTCGAACAGATCGATCCCGCGCATCACAGAGCGCCGCCCGACCGTGAGCTGAAGGCGCAAGGCGTCGGCAACCTGCTCGCCGGTCTGATTGGCGCGCTGCCGCTCACCGCCGTGGTCGTGCGCAGCGCGGCCAACGTGCATGCGGGTGCCCGCAGCCGTGTTTCGTGCATGACACACGGCCTCGTGCTGCTGATCGCCACGCTCACGCTCACCGGCGTGATCAATATGATTCCGCTCGCCAGCCTCGCGGCGATTCTGATCCAGACCGGCTACAAACTCGCGAAGCCGCAGCTGTTCGTCGCAATGGGCCGCGCCGGACGCAGTCAGTTCGTGCCGTTCATCGGCACCATCGCCGGGGTGCTGTTGACGGATCTGCTGAGCGGCATTGCAATCGGCTTCGCGCTGAGCGTGGTACTTGTTGTCGAACGCAACCTGCATCGCGCGATGAGCTTCACGCGCGACGGCGATCACTACGTGCTGACCTTGCGCAAGAACGCGAGCTTCTTCTGCACGCCGCAACTGAAACGTTATCTCGGGCAGATTCCGCCGGGCGCGACCTTGATTCTCGACGCGACCCAGGCTGATCATATTGACTACGACGTGCGGCGCGTCATCGACAGTTTCATGGCGGATGCGCGGACCAGCAGTGTGCGGATCGAGTACCGGCACTGGCCAGCTGCCTGATTACGCATTGCGGATGTTCAGTCCAAAAACTCGGTTGCCCGCTTACGTAACACCGCGCCGAAGTCGTCGAGCCAGTCGATCGATAAACGCCAGCTCTGCCAGTAGAGATCGACATCGATATGCTTGCCGGGCGCGATCTCCATCAGTTCGCCGCTGGCCAGATGCGGGGCGATCATGCGTTCCGGACACATGCCCCAGCCAAGGCCCGTGACGCAGGCGCGCAAAAAACCGGCGACGTGCGGAATCCAATGCAACGGCGGATCAATGTCCGCGCGCGTGATGCGGCGCATGAAGCGCTTTTGCAACTGGTCCTTGGGATTGAAGTCGACGCACGGCGTACGCCGCAAACTCTCGCGCGTGACGCCGTCGGCAAAGTGACGTGCGAGAAAGTCCGGTGAACAGACCGCCAGATAACGCATCCGCCCAAGACGCGTGGAGCGACAACCCTGCACGGGCTCGGCTTGCGTGGTGACCGCGCCTTGCACGCTACCGTCGCGAATCCGCTGCGCAGTGTGGTCCTGATCGTCGATCACCAGATCGAGCAGCATCTCCCGCTCGACGCAAAATTGCGCGACCGCGTCGATAAACCAGGTGCCGACGCTGTCGTCGTTGACGGCCACGCGCAGCGCCGGCCACGGTTCGACCAGCGCGCCGGGCAGCGCCGGCAGGCGGCCGGTCAGCTCCGCTTCGAGCAATTGCACGCGTTCGGTGTGGCGGCACAGCAGCGCGCCCGAGGTGGTCGCGACACAGGGCTGGCCGCGCTTCACCAGCACGCTGCCCACGCGCTCTTCCAGCAGTTTGACCCGTTGCGATACCGCGGACGGTGTCACATTCAGTTCGCTGGCGGCACGGTCGAACGAACCGTGGCGCACCACGGCGGCCAGCGCATCGAGCAACGCATAGTCGAGCATTAGCGTTCCTTAATCGGCATTAAGTGAATTAGCTTCTCTTATGAGCAGCAAACCCGCAGACTAGCCTCGTTCGCTTCTCCCGTCTACTGGATCGATTATGAATTGGCTGTCTTTTTCTCACGGCGCCGCCTTGTGCGCCTCCCTGATCGTGACGATCGGCGCGCAAAACGCCTTCGTGCTGCGTCAGGGCATCATGCGCTCGCATGTCGGCAAGATCGTCGCGCTGTGCGCGTTGTCGGACTGCCTTCTGATCGGCGCGGGCGTCGGCGGCGCATCGGTATTGGTCGAGCGCTATCCTGTGTTCGTTCACGCCATGCTGTATGTCGGGCTTGCCTATCTTGCGTGGTTCGGGATCAGCGCGTTGCGCCGCGCGGTGCGGCCTGGGCATGCGGTACTGGAAGGCGGGGACGTCAGCGCGGCGCCCGTGCAGCGCGCCGTGCCGATCATTCTGATGACGCTCGCCTTCACGTGGCTCAATCCGCACGTCTATCTCGACACGTTCCTATTGATCGGCACGGCCGGCGCACGCGAACCCGAAGGCGCGCGGATCGCTTTTGCGCTGGGCGCGATGGCGGTCAGCGGGATCTGGTTTATCGGATTGGGCTACGGCGCACGGGCGCTCGCGCCGCTCTTCAAGCGGGCGACAGCATGGCGCGTGCTGGATGGGGCGATCGGCAGCATGGTGCTGCTGCTCGCGGTGACGCAGTTTCGGTGAGCGCCGCCAGCGCGGTTGAAATTGGACCATGTCGGTGGCAAGCCGAGACTATCAGAAAGTACGGGTGGCCGCGGCACTGCAAACCCGTACGCAGCGCACCCGCCTAGATGCACCCGAGCGCGGAGGCCTTCAACGTGGCCGCGGCACGGGTAGAACATTCGAGCTTGCGAAAGACGCTTTCCACATGCGTGCGCACGGTACTGGGGCTCAGTTCAAGAATGCGGGCGACTTCCTTGTTGCTCGCCCCCAGGCTGATGTGTTTCAGCACTTCCGCTTCTCGCGGCGACAGCAACCCTGCTTTCGGATTGCGCGCACGTTCGCCGAATGCGGGACCATCGCCGAGTTCCGAGGAAACGGTTGCCTCGACCGCCTCTGTATCGAAACGCCCCGCCCGCGCCTGCTCGTTGAGCAGCGCCGCGGACTGCTCCGGCGAAAATGCCGGCCTCCAGGGGCGCGCTGAGCGCAGCGCCACCCAGGCGGCAGCAACCGCAAGCACCCGCGCTTCGCGTCCAATTGCGTCGCCCGCGCTGCTGCGGAAATAGCCCGAACCATCGAGACGCTCGTACGCGAAAGAAGCGATCTCCGACTCGCGAGCAAGACCCTCGATCTGTTTGCCCGCACGCGCGGTCCAGTAGGGCACGAGGCGAACCTTTTCCCATGCTGCCGGAGAAAGCTCGCCCGCCGTATTCCAGATGGCGTTGGGGACCGCCATGCGTCCCATGCCATGGAGCAGCCCCGCCGTGTACGTGCAGCGCCGCGCATCGTCGCTCAGGCCTAAATGCGCGCAGCAGGCGCCAGCCGTCTCCGCTACTCGCCGCGAATAGCCGGTCATCCACGGCAGCTTCAGGTCGATCACGTCGGCGACGATCTCCGGCGCGCTGACCAGTTGCAGCGCTTGCGTGCAGCCCGACTCGTCACGCCGCTGCGCGATCGAATCCCCGAGTTCCTCGAGCCACGCGGCCGCCCGAGCCGAGGCGAGCTGTGCCAATTCCGACGGGTATTGCCGGCCGGCCTTCTGCGCGATCAGCATCTGCGCGCGCTCGATACCGTAGACCCGGCTCAGAATCTCGAGATCCCCGGCCACGGCGACGATGAACACCGCGGCGGGTACATCGCGCCCCGGCCGATGGTCAGGGAAACCTCCGCCGTCCCAACTTTCGAAAATACGTCGAAGCGCCTCCTGAGTCGCATGAGTGAGCCCGAGCATACGAGCCACCTCGCCCGAGACCTCGCAGTGTATCTGGGCGAGCGGCGTGATCGCGGCGCCCACTTGCGCCGGCGACTCGCCGGTCCCGGTCCAGTCCGGCCGCATGGCAAGCATGGCCGCGCGGCCGCCGATGTCGTCGCCGAGCCAGTCAGAAAAACCGGCCGCGTTTCCCGTGCAGCCGGACCACCTCAGAAGGGACACTTCCTTGACTACGTCGCATTGCGTGCCGTCCAGACCGGCCTCGGCGGCGAGTCGCGCCGCCAGCCAGGCGGTGCGCGGCGAATGGTCGGTAGGCTGCCCCATGCTGAGGTCGCCAATGAACGCGAGGGCCTTGACTGCGTCCAGCACCCGGATTGCAGAAACGTCATGCATAGCTTTCGACCTTGTTGTCAGTACTCGCGCGTCCAGCCGGACTGTGCCGGCTCGGTCATTCGACCGATACAGGAAATCGGCCGATCGGCGCATCCTCCAATCCGCAAGTTGTTTCTTACCCAACGAAATTGACGAAGAGGATGAACATTATGAATACCTTGCTGAAAAAGTGCCTGGCTGCCACGTTGATGCTGGGAGGCTTGCTGTCGCTGGCCGCTGTCACACCGGCAAGCGCCGCCGCGCCGAACGGCGATCTGAAAGGCAAAAACGTCGTCCTGGTGCACGGAGCATTCGCCGACGGCTCGAGCTGGAACAAGGTGATTCCGCTGCTGGAAGCAAAAGGTCTGCACGTGGTGGCGGTGCAAAACTCCCTCAAATCACTCGACGACGATGCAGCGGCGACGCAACGCGTCATTGAACAACAGAACGGGCCCGTCATTCTGGTGGGCCACTCGTGGGCCGGTGCGGTGATCTCTCAGGCAGGCAACGACGACAAGGTCAAGGCCCTCGTCTATGTCGCGGCGTTTGCCCCGGATAGCGGTCAGTCGATCAACGACATCCTCAAAGGCAAGCCCGCGCCTTCATGGGCGACGGAGTTGCAGAAGGATTCCGCCGGCTATCTGACGCTGTCGACAAACGGGATCATCAAAGACTTCGCGCAGGACCTCCCGCCGGCCCAGGCCCGTATCGTGGCGGCCACACAAGGCCCCTGGTTTGCCGGTTGCTCGGACGACAAGGTGGCGAGCGCGGCGTGGCACAGCAAGCCGTCGTGGTACGTGCTGACGGAGAAGGACCGCATGATCCCCGCGCCCTTGCAGGCCGCGATGGCGCAACAGATCGGCGCCACGCTGGTCAAGGTCAATGCGAGCCACGTTGCGATGCTGTCGCAGCCGACTGAAGTTGCCGCGGCTATTATCACGGCCGCTCGTGCGGCAAAGTGAAGACTCTGGCTCACGAGCGGTTCGGGAACCTCAACGCTCATGCAGCCGCTTCACGCCTGCTTAAGCGTCTCTTAATCGAAGCAGTCGCAGCATCTTGACTTGAGGGTGCGTCGTGCGTTTGGGACGTTGTCTCAGTGACCGTCAGACGCAGCCCTCACCTTCTCTCAGGTTCTGGAAGCCTCGGAAACCAGGACCATTCAAGCCGGCTATCGCCGGCTTTTTTTGCCGGTCACCCGTGGCTATCGATCCAGGCACGCGCCCACTCGAGTCCTGCGCGCTGCGCTTCTTCCTCAGTATCGAAGTGGGCGAGAATGCCCGACGCTTCGATCAGCTTGCCGGCGAGCGTAACGGTCCCGCTAGCGGCGTAGCGCTCGGGCTGCAAGATGTCCTCCTGCTGCAAGATGGCGTGCCCCCAGACGGTGTAGCCGTGATAAGTCTGGGACTCCATCAGCGCGTCACCTCAGCCGTCATGCCGCGCGAATCCACCCGCAACACATTGCCCTCGGGCGTGATCTGCCGCGGAATCTCCGACATGTCCGGCGCATGAACAGGCACGTTTTCCCGCCGGTCCGTTTTCGCGACGAGCCTGGCAACTGGCGCCGATGCAGGCCGCGCGCGGGCTTTCACGGCATGAGGAACGATGTGCCGACCACCGGCAGGTCGATGGGCAACGACCGCGCGATGCGGCATGCTCGCTCGTGCTTCCGGCGGGTTCCAGACTTCGACGTAGTGTGCGCCGGCCATGGCCGTCGAAGCCACCGCGAACAGCAGAGCGCCCAAGCCCAAAAATCGAAACATGTTCTCTCCCTATGCGCCATCGATCACGCCGCCACAATCACGCCGGCGCAACGAAATCCCATGCCGGATACTGTACATCCATACAGGTCTTTGCGCAATCCAATGATCGTCGCGCCGAACAGCTTGCGCTCGGGTCATGACGCCAACGAGTAAGGAAGAGGAGAATGTGGTCGCCCTGCGGTTCGTGAACGATGATCAAAACTCTGAGCAAGCTTTGGCAGGCAACCATTCAACAGCAAAGCCGACGGGGAGCCGCCGCCGCCCGCCCCGCCGCTAACCCTTCACTCCACCGTAACCGACTTCGCCAGGTTCCTCGGTTTATCGACATCCGTCCCACGCGCGCACGCCGTGTGGTAAGCGAGCAATTGCAACGGCACCACATGCAAAAGCGGCGACAACGGCCCATAGTGCTCCGGCATTCTGATCACGTGAATCCCCGGCTCACTGCCAATCCGCGTGTCCGCATCCGCAAACACATAAAGCTCGCCGCCGCGCGCCTTCACTTCCTGGAGATTCGACTTCAGCTTCTCGAGCAGCGCATCGTTCGGCGCGATCGTCACGACCGGCATCGCATCGGTGACGAGCGCCAGCGGGCCGTGTTTCAATTCACCGGCGGGATAAGCCTCCGCGTGAATATAGGAAATCTCCTTGAGCTTGAGCGCGCCTTCGAGTGCGATCGGATAGTGCGAACCGCGTCCGAGGAACAGCGCGCTTTCCTTGCCCGAGAACTTCTCCGACCACGCGATGATCTGCGGCTCCAGCGCCAGCACGGCGTTCAGCGCGGCCGGCAGATGGCGCAACTGGCGCACATAGTCCGCTTCCTGTTCCGGGCTCACCGTGCCGCGGATTTTGCCCAGCGTCGCGGCGAGCACGAACAGGCCGACCAGTTGCGTGGTGAACGCCTTGGTCGACGCCACGCCGATCTCGCGGCCCGCGTGCGTGTGAAACGACAGCGACGTCAGCCGCACCATCGCGCTCGTCGCCACGTTGCAGACCGACAGCGTGTGCTGATGCCCAAGCGACTGCGCATGCTTCAACGCAGCGAGCGTGTCGGCCGTTTCGCCGGATTGGGAAATCACGACCACCAGCGCCTTCGGATTCGGCACCGAATCGCGATAGCGGTATTCGCTGGCAATTTCGACCTGAGTGGGAATCTTCGCGATCGATTCGAGCCAGTATTTAGCCGTCAGTCCCGAGTAATAGCTGGTGCCGCACGCGAGAATCAACAGACTGTCGATATCCGCAAACACGGCGGCGGCCGCTTGACCGAACAGCGACGTATCGAGCGACTCGCCTTGCGGCACCGTGTCGGCGATCGCACGCGGCTGCTCGAAGATTTCCTTCTGCATGAAATGCCGGTATGGGCCGAGTTCCACGCCGCCGCCATACGCGGCCACCGTGCGCACTTCGCGCGCTACGTCGGCGCCGTCGCGGCTCACGACCCGCACGCGCTCGAGCGTCAGCTCGCACACATCGCCCTCTTCCAGGAAGATGAAGCGCTCGGTCTCGCCGGCCAAAGCCAGCGCATCCGACGCGAGGAAATTCTCGCCTTCGCCGATGCCGACGACGAGCGGCGAGCCTTGCCGCGCGCCCACCACCAGATGCGGATGCGCCTTGTGTTCGACCGCGATCGCGTACGCGCCGTCCAGTTGCTTCACGACTTCGCGAACCGCCTCGAACAGGTCGCCGCGATACAGGCTATGCACGAGGTGCGCGACCACTTCGGTGTCGGTTTGCGAAACGAACACGTAACCCTTCGCGCGCAGCATCTCGCGCAACGGCTCGTAGTTTTCGATGATGCCGTTATGCACCAACGCCAACTCGTCGTTCGAGAAAATCGGATGCGCGTTGTCCGTGACCGGCGCGCCGTGCGTCGCCCAACGCGTGTGCGCGACGCCCGTGCCGCCTTCGAGATGCGTCTCGCGTGCCTGCGCGTCGAGGTCCGCGACGCGCGCCGTGCTGCGCGCGCGGCGCGGGCCGGCTTCGGCCAGCACGGCGACACCGCACGAGTCGTAACCGCGATATTCCAGACGCCGCAGTCCTTCGATCAGAACCGGGACGATGTTACGTTGCGCTACCGCGCCGACAATGCCACACATAAATTTGCTTTCCCACGTGATGTTGTATCGGATGAGGCGAGCCGCCCCGAATCGAGTCGAGCTTCAGGCGTAACCGGCGGGATTGGTCGATTGCCAGCGCCAATGGTCGGCGCACATGCGTTCGATGCCGTATTGCGCGCGCCAGCCGAGCAGCTTTTCCGCCGCGGCCGGATCGGCGAAACAGGACGCGACGTCGCCCGGACGGCGCGCGACGATTTCATAAGGCACCGGCTTGCCCGACGCCTTTTCGAACGAGCGCACCACGTCCAGCACGCTATAGCCTTGCCCCGTGCCGAGATTCACGACGAAGCTCGCATCGCGCTCGACCAGCGCGTCGAGCGCGGCAAGGTGTCCGCGCGCGAGGTCCACCACGTGGATGTAGTCACGCACGCCGGTGCCATCCGGCGTGTCGTAGTCGCCACCGAACACGCGCAGCCTCTCCAGCTTGCCGACGGCGACTTGCGCGACATACGGCATCAGGTTGTTCGGCACGCCGCCCGGGTCTTCGCCAATCAGACCGCTCTCGTGCGCGCCGACCGGATTGAAATAACGCAGCGTGGCGATGCGCCAGGCCGGATCGGATACTTCCAGATCGCGCAGGATCTGTTCGGCGATCAGCTTCGTTTGTCCATACGGATTGGTGGCGGACAGCGGAAACGATTCGTCGATCGGCGAGGTCTTCGGCACGCCGTACACCGTGGCCGACGAACTGAACACGAACTGCTTCACATCGCGTGCGCGCATGACCGAGAGCAGCGTGAGCAGACTGCCGAGATTGTTGTCGTAGTACTCGATCGGCTTCGAGACCGATTCGCCGACCGCTTTGAGCGCCGCGAAGTGAATCGCACCAGTCACCGCGTGCGTATCGAAAATGCGTTGCAACGCCGCTTCATCGCGCGAATCCGTTTCGTAGAACGCCACGCGCTTGCCCGTGATCTGCTCGACGCGTTTGAGCGACTCGCGGCTGCTGTTCACCAGGTTGTCGACCACGACCACGTCGTAGCCGCCATTCAGCAATTCGACACAGGTATGCGAGCCGATAAAGCCCGCGCCACCGGTTACCAGAATCGTGCCTTTCAAGTCCATGCGAAATTCCCTTTTATAGTTATTCAATTCGAGTGTCACGGCCGCTCATTGCCGGTCCCGGCCGCGCCCACGCCGACGGTCGCGAGTCCGCCGTCGGTGACGTAGGGCACGAAGCCGGCTTGCGCAATCCGTGCCGCGGTGGCGGTTGCGCACGTGTCGTCGGCGGGCGGGCAATAGTCGATGGACAGCACCGGCAGCTTGTATTGATCGCGGATGGTCGCCGCCTGCATCAGCAGCCAGTCGCGATCGGCCTGCGGCACTTCCGTATAACGCTGCTTGCCGGCATCCCAACCGCGGTACAGCGATTCGAACGCCACCATGTAGGCGAGATCATGGATCTGCGGCAATACCTCGAACCCGCGGTTGAAGATCAGCTTCGCCTTCGGATAACGCTTCTTGATCGCGCGGATGACGCGCACCAGTCCAGCTTCCTGCGCGGCTCGCGCGGCATCGGTTTTGGCGATCAGATGGTAGGAGTCGAGCGTGTCGAGGAAAAAGCCCCGATAGCCTTTTTTCCATAACGGCGAGATCACCTTGTCGACGAAAAACGCCGGCCATTCGGCGGCCGTCTGATCGATCACGTGCGAGGCCCACGCTTCGTTGACGCCCGGCAGCCACGCGGACGGCATGGCGCTGTAATACGCGCGATGCGGGTTCACCTCGCCGACGCTCACATACGCGAACCACGCCGGATGCGCCTTCGCGTGAGCGCGCGGATCGAAGTGCGCGTCGGGGTCGACCACCACGACATCGAATGCGGCCAGTTCTTCGACGGGAGGATTCGCGCCGTAATACAGCGCCACCGACGGTCCCGCCGGCGCGTCCGCCGCGCTCTGCGCGTGCGCCACCGAAGCCAGCGCGCCGAGCGCGGCCATGCGCGCGAACCGGCTGACACGACGCAGCAGCGCGCGCAAGGTGAAACGTCGGTCGTGGTTGTGCTCGTGCTCGGACAAAGCCGGTTCCTCTTTCGTGTTGTTCGGGCAACGTCGCCCGTTTCTGGCTGTCGGTTCTAACTACCCACAGGCAGGAACGACCACCAGCAGATACTATCAAGCGACACAGTCGAGATCGAAGGACTGAAGCCCGTTTGCTGCGCCGCCGTCCACGCGGTTTGCGCGGTCGAACTCGCCGTGCATGACGACGTATAGTCGAGCGATCCCACGAAGAAAGCGCTGCGGCCGAGATTCTGCTCGGTGCTTTGCCATGACTTCAACAACTGCACGACTGACGTGCTCGTCGACGGCAAGAACACCTGCTCCGCGATTACGCCATCGATCAGCCACGGAAACGATACACCGCCCGTCGTCCCGCCGATGGCCTGCACGGGCGCCGCATTCGGCACCATCGCCAGATCCGGATAGCGGTCGCGCAGTCGCTTGACGAGATCGAGGCCACCTTGCGCGCAGGCTGCATCGCATGGGGCCGTAGACGCATTGGCGCCGTGGCCGACAATTTCGAAGTTATCCAGCATGAATCCGTCGACACCGGTAGCCGCGAGACGCGGCGCGACGTAGTTGACGATCAGGTTCTGATAGTCGGCGTTGACGGGATTCATCCAGTATTCCTGGAAACCCGAATATCTGCTGATTTGCGCCGAGGCATTCGCGCCGCACGACACGAAGCCGGACGGGACCGTGTTCCAGTAAGTGCGCGATTTCTCGCAAGCACCGAAATTCAGGTAGCTGAGCACCTTCGCGCCATTCGCCTTCAACGCGGCGATCTGCGCGGCCGAGAAGGCGGGCGTGCCGTTGCCGGGATCCGCGTCGATCACGATCAGCTTGAACGTGGCCGCCGCGTGGGCGATGTTGATCGCGCTGCCCTGACCGTAATAGACGGCCCAGACCGGCGACGCCGGCAAGGCGCGCGCCGTCGAGATCGTCGGCGTGGTGCTCGAGCCGGAATTGGTATTCGTCGATGAATTGCCCGAACCGGACGAGTTCGTCGAACCGGTCGAGTTGCCGGAATTACTGGCGTTACTGGAGTTCGTGGCGCTGCCGGTGGCCGAACTCGTCGACGACACCGTTGCGCCATTCGTGCCGCCCGTACCGCTGCCGCCGCCTCCGCAGGCTGCCAGCAGACTGCAGGACGCAACGATCGCGGCCGCACCGATCCAGCGTTGCGCGAAGCGGCGGCCGTAATGGACGTCGGCGGCAAGGCGCGCGCGCGCGGGCCGCCGAAGCGGGCCAGGATCATACTGATGCATGGTGGAATCCGAAGTCGAACGGTGTGAGGCTAAGGGTGCCGGCGCGCCGATTCACGCTCGTCAAACGCGCCGGGATGTCGCCACTTTAGAACGGCAGCACGAACACGATCTTGAGTCGCAAACAGCGACGCCTTGGGTTCAACCCCGCAACATATACGTTTCGTATTCCAAAGACATGAATTTGCGGTCGAGCACCTTTACGGATGCCACCACCACGACCAGCAGCGCCAGCGCAAAACCATAGCCGTAGAAATCCGGTCCGAGCCTGAGCGTGATGCCGGTGAAGAGTCCGTTCAGCACGACGAATGCACCGGTGAGCCGCAGCACCACGCGCCGCCCGTCGAGATAGAAGAACACGTTGAGCAGACCCAGCAGCAACACCTGCAGACTCGCCGACACCACGTCGACGACGAGCAGCGGCATATACAACGGCGAAATGCCGAGCGAGCCCAGCACGCGCTCGCCGAAGGCGATGATCAGCAGCAGCACGACCGTCTGCACCTTGATGATTTCGTACAGACCGGCACGCACGCTGCCCACCATCATGTCGCGCATTTCGTTGATATGGCGCAGCGTCGCGCCGCTGCGCACCGCGTCGTAGAAGGCGTCGTAGTACTCGACGAAATCCGCTTCGATGCGCACGAGGAAGGTCGCCATGCCTGGCATCACGCACACGTAGGCGATAAAAATCGGAATGTCGTAGATCACCGACGCATTCAGCGGTCCGATCACGTGCGTGCCCGTGCCCGGCGCATACCAGAACATGAACTTGTCGAGCCACACGCCGATGTTGAACAACAGGCCGACCAGCGCGAGGCTCGGGTAGGCGAAGCGCCGCTCGAACACCTCGAACGAAACGAAACGCTCGCTGCGGTAGTTACGGTAGATCAAGCCCGACAGACCGGCGAGCAGCACGATGTGCCCCGCCACGAAGCCGCCAAGCAAGCCGACTAGTCCATAGCCGTTCAACGCGAGTGCAAGGCACACCACGCACGCATAGCCCACGGCGAACACAACGAGGATCTGCCGATACTGCTTCACGCTCGACAAAAAAATCACGGCGATCCAGATGTTGCTGACCACGACGAAGCCCGTAATCATCAGCAAGCGGTAGATCAGCGGTTCCTCGCGGAAACCCACCAGCATCGCGATCACCGCGACCGCGCTGGCCAGCACCGACGACACCAGCACCACGCCGTTATAGTTCGACAGCACGAGGTCGTCGCGCTTTTCGAATAGCCGGTCTGAGATGAAGCGCGTGAACGATAGTTGCAGCGGCCCGGTCAGAATCAGGCTGAGCGCGATCAGATACGTGACCGACACCTGAAACTGCACGATCGCGAAGGTCGGAATCACCGAGGTGAGACTGATCAGCCCGATGATCAGGATGCCGAAGATCGACAGGATCAGCGGGCCGGAACTGATCAGGCCGGCGTAGGCATAGGCGCGCGCCACGCCGGTCAGCGTGTCGCGGCGCATGATCTTGCGTAATTCGAAGCCGATACCCGCCATCAGCGTGTCTCCTGCGATTGAACGGGCTGCGCCGGCTGCACGCGCGGCTCTGCCTTGGATTGGGTGCCGTGGTGCATCGGGCAGCGCGCCGCATCGGCGGCCGTGCCGTTACGGTCACGGTCCGGCATGGCGGCGAGGCGCTCATACAGCGCGCGATAACGGTCGATCATCTGCTTCTTGGTGTAGTAGCGGCGCACGCGCGCGAGTCCGGCCTGCTGCGCGGCCTGCCAGCGGGTTTCGTCGGCGATCAGCGACAGCACCGCCTGGGCGAATGCCGCCGGGTCCGCGAGCTGCACCACCATGCCCGCCGAGCCGAGCGCGCGATCTTCCTCATCCACGCCTTCGATCAATTGACGGCACGAACCCACGTCCGTCGTGATAGCCGGCACGCCGGCCGCGAAACCTTCCAGCACCACCAGCGGCAGCGCCTCGCTGATCGAGGTCAGCGCGATCACGTCGATTTTCGGCATCATGTCGTCGATACGCTGGAAGCCGAGGAATTTCACGTTGCGGCTCAGCCCGAGACTCTCCACCAGCGCACGGCATTCGAGCGCGTAAGCGGGATCTTCCTCTTCCGGTCCGATGATCCAGCCTTCGAGATCCGGCATGGTGCGCGACGCAATGAAGATCGCGCGAATGAAGGTCTTGATGTCCTTGATCGGCACCACGCGCCCGATCAGCGCCACCACTTTGTGTGAGCGCGGCTTGCGCTCGGCGACCAGCGGCGCGAGCGCGTCGACGTCGATGCCGTTCGGAATGCATTGCGTGCGCTCAGCGCGCGCGCCGTCCGTGACCTGGCGCTGGCGGTTCGCCTCGTACAACGCGACGATGTCATCCGCCGCGTCGTACGCGAGCTTGCCGATCGCTTCGAAGAAACGCACCCACAGTTCGCGGAAATAGCTGACGCGCGAGATATCGCGCTCGAACACCCCGCGGTTGTCGCGAATCCACTGGCTCTGCAGCAGGTCGATCTTGCGCTCTTTCGTATAGATGCCGTGCTCGGAGATCAGCAGCGGACGCCCCGTGCGGTAATGCACCAGTGCGCCGAGAAAGCCGCCATATCCCGTCGATACCGTGTGGTACACCTTCGCCGGCAACAGCTTTTCAGCGACGCGCGCGAGCTGCCACAGCGGCTTGTGCATGATGCGCACGGTCCAGAAGTAATCGGTGAACGAGGGATCGGTACAGTACTTCTGATACTGATCGACGATCGTGTCCCAGGCCGCGCGGCTCGACAGGAATTGTTCCTCGCTCAGCGCGCCGTTGGTCCCGAGCATCGGAATCACGTCGGCCATTAGCGCACTCACGTCCCGGCCGTTGCGCGGATCGCGCAGAGCGTCATGCAATTTCTGCGAGCGGGCAAAGGCCGCGGCGTCGCCATCGACGGCGCGCGGCTGAAAGTCCGCGACGGCCTGCTCGTACAGATAGTGCGTTTCGATATGCACGACGTTGTCCGGCAGCGCGTAAGCAGCACCGTTGTAATCCTGTTCCCGGCTGCCGATGAAGACAATCGCGAAACGGGTTGCCGGGTACGAGCGGATCATTTCATTGACCCAGCTCGATACGCCGCCCCGCACGAACGGGAACGTGCCTTCGAGCAGCAGGCAGACATCGGCATCGGCGGCACGGCGGATCGGGAGTTCTTTCATCATGACCAGTACTTCACAACCGGTTTGAGTGTGGGCAACGCGGCAGCATTGCCCAGTGATGCGAGAAGCTGCTCGACACGAGCGTAGTCGCCGCGCAGGAAGTCGGCTTCAGCCAGCCACGGCACCAGCCGTTCGCGCGGGAAACCGAGTGCGAGCGCTCGCCCGATGTATTCGTGCGCGGCATTCGGCAAGCCACTCGCCAGCGAGAGACGACCGCGAATCAGCCACAGCGCGGCGTCGCCCGGATCGGTTTCGAGCGCTGCCTGCGCGTAGCGGTCGGCCTGTTGCAGCGTATGGCGATAGACCGCGCCCTGCACCAGATTCTGGTACACGAGTTCGAAATAGAGCTCGGCGAGCATGCGGTTGAGCGCATGGCGTTCGACGTCGCTGTCGGTCGCTTCCAGCGCTTTGCTGGTCCGGAAGATCTTCTGCATGATTTCGTTTTCGGCGTGATCCAGCGTGCCGTAAGCGATCAGGCGAATGTCTTCGAGTGGGTCGGCAAGCAACTCGCGCAGCAACGTGCCCGTCGTGCGAGTGGGCATGCTCTGGATCGCCACCAGCGCGGACAGCCGGTCGGTGGGCGACACCTGGGTGTTGGCAAGACGCGCCTGCAGCCGCGCGCCGCCGCCGTGCGACACACGCGACACCAGGTAGGTGACGAATTCCGGCCGCGGCACATCGGCGAGTTGATCGCTGTCCTTGTCGCCCGGAAAGAGCGCTGCCCAGAGGCAGCTAACCAGCACCACGAGGCCGCCGAACAGCGGCACGAAGGTGCAGGCGAGCCACAGGAACACGAACGACACCACGCGGGGCTCGCGATAATTCGCCGGCAGCCACGCGCGGAAAGCGACCGCTTCGGCGAGTCCCGCCACCGCTTGCAGCGCGAGAAAGCGCAGCAAAGGATCGATCGCGCCGGCCGGCTGCAGCAGGCTCGCGATCGCCAGATATTGCACGATCACGGCCACCACGGCCGCGAGCGCGCTGACGATGAGAGAAAGGGTCTTAGACATCGAGGCCGCTTCGTTTGAGAAGACGCATCAGCGCCGCGCCCGGCTCGTCGCCCTCGAGGTGAAGCGTGTGAACGCCGACGCGCGCGTGTTCGAGGTCGGTGTTGAACTGGGCCGTCAGGCTGGCTTCGATCCGCGCCAGATAACCGTCGATACCGGTCGTGTCGGTGGCCGGCATCAGGTTCACCAGCACCGACTGCTTCGCGGTCTGAACTGGCCACATCACGTCCAGCGAACGACGGCGGCGCATGACGTGCTCGAACAGCGAGTCGCCCTCTTCATCGCGCGGAAACGCCAGTGCGACGAGCGACGACGCCACGCCCGCCTTCTGCTGGAGACGCGTGAGGCGGCTCAGGTCGAGCGCGAATTCGTACGGGCAATTCGGCACGCGGTCGAGAATGCGTTGCACGAACGCGGAATGCTCGACGCCGTCCGCGTAATAGCCGAGCAACACCAGCAACAATTGCAGATTGTCGAAATTGAGCGACAGGAACGGCATGCGCTTGACGACGAGCAGCGCGCGCAATTCACCGTCCGCGGACACCAGCGGCGCGCAGACCAGGTACTGGCTGACCGGCACCACCGTGTTTTCGTTCTTCAGATGCGCGACGCTCAGCGTGTTGAGCGCATGCGTGACGAGTTCGTCGTGCATGGCGAGTTCGAACGCGTCGCCGATCTGCGCGATGGCCTGAGTGCCGAGCTTGCCGTGATGCACCGGATACAGCGCCGCGACTTCGATCTGGCAGGCCTGCGCGACGAATTCGAGCAGACCGCTCGCGCCGCCCAGCGGGTCGCTTTCCTTGCCCGCCGCCGGCACGGCGAGCGCCGTATCGGTGGCGACCGAGAGACGGCGCAATTCGGTAATCGAATCGCGCAACGTGGTCGGGCGGGACAGCAGGTCCTTTTCGAGCCGCTCGTGCGAGAGCCGCATCAGATAGTGACTGTTGGTCAACGCCACGAGACGGTCGTTCAGGTAGTCATTCAACGAGGATGCGCGCCCGGCGCGGCTGCCCCACGTATCGCCGAAATGCCCGGCGAGAATCGTCTGGATCAAACCGCCCGCGAAATATAGCGTGGGGAACGGATCGCCATGCTGATAAAAGAGCGTCCATGCACCGAGCATGAAAGCACCGCTCAGCAGACCGAGCAGGCTGCCATATCTCAACGCCACCAGCAACGGCACCAGCCACAGCCACGGAAAACCGGCGTGCAGCAGCAACGGGTCTTCAGGATGAAGCCAGCGGGCCACGGCCAGCACGACCAGCACGAGCACGACAGTTTCAACGATCGCGAACGGCCGCGCCACCGCGGGCGCCAGCAAGCGGCGCACGCGTCCGAGATTGCCGAACGGATGCGCATGGCGCGGCTTCGAGGCGCCCGGGTTGTTTTCCACGGCTGCGGTATTCACGGCCATTTCCTTTTCACATGTCGGGTTTCAGCTTGCGGCCCGCACTTCGGGCGCAAGCCGCAACCTTGGGGATATGCTTACCGGCGTCCTTATTGGCGCGCTTGCAACGGCGACAGAACCTTGCCGATCAACGAAGTCGCCACGCTCGACAGACCCGAGCGGCTCCAGCCCGTACGCGTACCCGTCGCGCTCCACACCACGGCGCCGTTCGACACGTCGATCAATTCGAAGGTCACGCCGACCACCGGCTCGCCGTCCACGCCCGTCTTGTAGCGCCATTCTTCGACGGCGCCCGACAGCACATAGCGGGCGTTCTGCGAACGCGCCCATTCCAGCGCCTTGTCGCCATCGGCGCGCTGCGTGGTGTCGAACATCGCATTGCGGCTCGAATCGGCCGGCGCGATGCGCACATCGGCGATACCGCCCGCGCGCAGCGTGTTGGCCGCGATCGACTCGGCGCTATGGCCTGCGTCCGGCGTTTCAGTGTAGTTGGCGATCGACACCACCGCCACTTTGTCGCCGCGCGAGAGCGCCGGGCCCGAGGTCTGACGCACCGTGCCGCATGCGCTCACCACCAGAGCCAGCGCGGTTGCCGCGGCACACCAGGCGCTCGTACGAACCAATCGTTTAATGCCGACCATGAAGAATGCTCCTTTGGATATGTATTCGAAATCCGGTTCAATAAAACCAGCTATACCGTGCGCCGATCTGGGTCACGGGCGTGCCGAGATGCGACACGCGCTGATGCGAGAAGTAGATTGCCGCGTGATCGCCGCCGAAGATCGTGCCCGCGAGCCCCAGGCTGATCGCCGGCCCCCAGCCTTGATTCGAGTCGTGCTGTAGGCCCACGTCGAGGAACGGCCGCCACGCGCGCGTGTACTGGTCGATCAGATCGTTGCCGAAACCGAAGAAAAAGCCGTATTGCGAGTATGTCTGCGGGATGAAAGTCGACGCGGTGACCGGCCCGGCGGCTGCCGGGACCAGCCTTGAAATCAGGGCGTCGGCGTTGCCGCTCGCGCCGTAGTCGCCATGCGCGCCGACCAGGCGGAACGTGTAGTCCGGATAGTTCGTGCGGATCCGATAGCCGATCTCGCCCGTCGACAGCACGCCGCTGCCGAGGTAATTGCGTGCCTGGCTATAGAAACGATCCGCTTCGACGCTGCCCGTGGCGTACAGATTCTGCGTCATGCGATACGTGACCGTACCGATTACGTTGTCCTTCATGCCGCCGACCAGCAGTGCCTGCGATTCACGCGCCGTCTGATTGCGGCCTGCCTTGACGGCCACCGACAACGGCGAGTTCCTGCCCCACTCGGCTGCCACCGCCACGCTATAGAAACTGTCGAGCGCTTCGCGGCGGCCGGCTGTCACCATGAAAGCCGTGTCGTACGTTTGACGCCGCGCGAAAAATTCCACGGACCGATCCACCGACGGCACGTTGGTCAGTTGCGACTCGTCCGTCGAGTGCTGGAAGCGCTGCACACCGTTCACGCCGACCATGTAGAAATCAGCAATCTTGATGCTGCCCGCTAACGTCTGCTCGACGTAATCGAGCGGATGTTCGACGAAGCTGTTCACCGTCGCGTCGAGCGATTGCGGCCACGTCAACGCGGTCTGCTCCAGCCGGCTATGCAGTTCCGAATCGTAGGGCGCGCCTTCCAGGCCTTGAAACGCGAGGTTTTCAGCCGCGCCCGGACGATCCACCGCGATCGATGCGTCGATACGGTTGTAGAGCGGCAAACGCGCGCCTTGCTGGTCGAGCAGACGCTCCATCGCGGGCTTGTCGTTTTCAGCAAGCGCGATCGCGATCAACTGCTCCGAAGGCTGCACGAGCACATTGGCGTACTGGCGAGCCAGCCAGCGCTTTGCCAACGGATTCGCTTCATGCGACATCGCCCAGGCGAGCGCCACGTCGCGCGCCACCGACGAAGTCAACTGCGCCTGATCCGGCGACTTCGCGGCCACGTGCGCCTTCACGGGTTGCGCGGGCGGCAGGCCGGCCGCATCGCCGAGCAGCGTGCGGCGTGCTTCGGCGTTGTCGTTGCGGCCTGCGTCGCTGGCGAGCAGATCGATCAGGAAAGCCTTCGACACGTCCGCGTTTTCGAAGATCGACGCGAGCGTGACCTGGCGGCCGAGCATCTGCTCGCGCACTTCGCTGCCCTGTAAAGCGCGCGTGCGCAGCACGATCTGCCCTTGCGCGCTGTTGGCGCGAACTTCGGCCTCTTCCTGCTGCATCTGACGCCAGACGTTGCGACGGATTGACCACGCGAGATCGCTGCGCCCCGCCATTTCCTGCGCTTCGGCGTAGGTGAGTTGCCACAACGGATCGCGCGACATCGACGCCGACTGCAGTCGCAGATATTTCAACGCGGCTTCCGGCCGGTTCAGACGCATCAGCGCGGCGGCCAGCGGGCCCCACAAGGCCGGCGCCTGCGCGGGCGCATCGCGCCATTCGGCGACAGCCTCGCGCAATTGCGCTTCGCTGCCGTAGTCCACCAGCGTCCAGAGCAGCGCGGCACGCAAGTCGAGCGTCGCGCCGGGCAGCGACACCGCGTGCTGCAGATCGTGTAATGCGTCGAGCGGACGATCGGTCTGGCGATAGTATTCGGCCCGCACGCGCAGGAACGCGGGGTCGGCTTCGCCAGCCGTCAGTTGTTCGGGCGTCAGGCTCTTGAGCAACGCGTCGACGCGGTCGTATTGCTCCGCATCCGTGTAATAGTGAATCGCGCTCTGCAGCGCGCGCTGCGAGTGGTCGCGGCGGAACTGCAACTCGGACGTGCGAGCCGCGTCGACCGGATACGCGTCGTAGAAGTACGTCATCGCGCTCAGGTCTTCGGGTGTGGCCTGGCCGCTCGCCAATAGATGCTTGTAGGCGTCGTTCGCAATGTCGTCGCGTTGCAGCAGACGCGCGAGTTGCGCGGCATTGCGCCAGAACAGCACGTCGTCGTCCTTGGCGCCCCGTCGCGCGGCGAGCAGCGTGTCGAGCGCGCCCTTGTAGTCGCCGTGGCGATACAAAAGGCTCGCCGTGCGCAGCGCGTATTGCGTGTTCGAGGGATAGAGCTGATTCAGCTTGCGATAGTAGGTCAGCGCTTCGTCGTCCTGACCGGAGCGCTCGGCGAGCTGACCCAGGCGCGAATCGATTGCTTCAGCCGGCGAATTGCGTTGGCGGCCGCGCAGGAAAGCCAGCGCGTCGTCCGGACGGCCGAGACGCTCGTAAGCCGCAACCACCGAGTCGACCAGCTTGAGATCGCCGGGCGCCGCATTCGATGCCTGGATCAACGCCGCCAGATAGGCATTGTCGTCGTTGAGCATCGGCGCGAGGCGCATGACGTTTTTCCAGCCTTCCGGATCGTGCGTGGTCTGTGCGTAAGCGAGCCACATCTGCAAGGCGAGCGGCGACGCATGGTTCCATTCGGCGACCTGAGCAAGGCGCTTGGTCCAGACCGGCGAGCCTGGGTTCTTGCTGACCTGCTCGGTAGCGACGCGCTGGGCGTTCGGCAGATCGCTCGATTCGAGGAAGGACTGGTAAAGGAGGCTCGGGACGTCGTTCGATGCGGCTGCGGAGTTCGATGCGGCAGACGGCGCCGCAGGCGCAGCTGCTGCGGGACTCGACGCCGCGGCGGCAGGCGCAGACGCAGCGCTGGACACCGCGACGCGCACGAGATGCACATCGCGCGAGCCGTGCGTGCGAGTGTGCATGGCTACACCGGCCCCGCCTTGCGGACCATCCATATACGCGTACTGCCCTTGCGAGCCGTCTTCACGCGAGCGTTCGCGGATGAAGGCGACGAGACGCAGCGCGCCGTCCTGATCAGGCTGAGCCCGCGCATAGCCGGCCAGCGCCTTCGCGTAACGGTCGACGAGATCCGGACGATGCGCCGCGCGCGCCAGATTCAGCAACACGACGAGCGTTTCGTGATCGTGCGCGAACGCGGCGCCGTGTTCGTTGGCGGCCGCGAGCGCCTCATCTAGCAGATTGCCCGATTGCAAGGCCCGAATACCTTCTAGAAAGCACTGACGCTTTGCATCGAAGGTCGCAGCGCTCGCTTGCAGTCGGAACCAGCCGTTCGCCGCGCCGCGATAGTCGCCCCCATACATGGCGAAGCGCACCACTTCGCGGTTCCAGCGCGTTTGCTGCGCGGGGTCCTGTTCAGCGAGGCGCGCATAGAGTTGGCCGGCGAGCTGTTGCGCGTTCACCGAGGCGGCTGCTTCCGCCAGCATCTGCAGATCGGCATTCGACCACGTCAGCGCCGCCGCATTCGTGAGCTGCGTACGCAAATGGGCGAGCGCGGCATCACGGCCCGGATCGTTGGCGGGCAGCGCAAACGTCTCGCGCGTATCGACCGTTAGACGCAGCAACTGCGCCGCGCGGCGCATGTGATCGCTCGGAATCGCTTCCATGCGGGCGGCGATACGGCGCGCGTCCTCGTTGCGGCCCAGATGCACGTACTGCGTGCCGAGCACCGAGAGGATTTCCGTGTTGTCGGGCTGCACGCGCAGCCATGCTTCGAGGTAGGCGATGCTGAGATCGCTCGGCGCGTCGGTCGACGTCATCCGGCTACGCAGGCCGCCGCGCGGATGCACGAGATACAGCGTGATCAGCACGACGCCCGCGAGCAGCAGGACGAGCCACGTGGGCGCGATGCGAGGGCGATTAGCGGCCACAGGCGACCTCGACTGACTGGTAGTTCAGTTTCTGTCCGACGTCAGCCGGTGTATCGAAACGCAGGAACTCGCCGTCGCGACGCGTGGCGACAGCCTGCTTGTTGACGCTGACCTTGCACTGCTGCGCGTTGGCCAGTTTCACGAATGGCTGGTAGTGACCGGCGAATTCGAAACGCACGCCCTGCGCCGTGCGCCGGAAGTTGCGCACGAAACCGTTGGCTTCGCCGATATACGGCGCCGTCTGTGTGGCCGCCGCGCTGCCGATCGCAAAGCGGGCGTTGCCGCCGTCGATATGGATATACGTGCCGTCTGGACCCGCTGCAAAGCCGGTCACGCCCGACGCGTTATCCAGCGACGGTTTGGCCGCTTGTGGCCAGTGCAACTCACGCACCTCGCCGTTGCCACGCACGATCCAGTCGCTCGCCTGCGGGCCCACCTCTTTCGCCACCGCGAACGTGTGCCAGTCGAGCACCTTGCGGATGTACTCGCTCACGTAGACCGGCATCACCGGCTGCTTGAGCACGGTTGAAAAGATCTGGTCGAGCGCGCGCAACGAGGCGACCTTGGTGCCGCTATACATGTGGTAGTAAATGTCGATCGGCTTGAAGCGCAGTGGCCGGTCGGTCATCGAGAAGGTTTCGAGCACGCGCGTAAAGCCATAGAACGGACCTTGCCAGTCGTTCGTGTAGACGTTCTCGTCCTGATTCGGCGCATACACCTGATACGCGCCCGGCCCCTTGTCCACGCCGATCGGCGCAATATTGGTCCAGCTATTGGCTGACCTGGTGATTACCGTGTCGCCGCCGTTGAAGTTGTAGACGCCGGCCTCGTACACCTTGCGCACGACGAAACCCGGCGGCCGGCAATCGCCGGACCATTGCAGCAGCACGGTCTTCTTTCCGGGCGGCGCGAGTCGCGTGTTGATGTAGTCGATCGAACCGGTGATCTCACGGTCGATATTGAAGTGATAACCCGGAATGTTCAGCGAGAACGCCGCGTCGCCGCCTCCGCGGTCCACCTGCGCGCCGGTCTTGCTGTCCACCTGCTCCCATTGGAACGGATGCGAATACGTGTGCGTGCCGATCTCGACATGCGGCAGCGCGAACATCTTGCGCGCGATCTCTTCGAGACGCGGCGAGATATCCGGATGCAGGCCCTTGGGGCCGACTTCGCCTTCGATCACCGAGAGCGTCATCGGTACCTGATAGCGGGTGAAGATCTGCTGATACAGCGCTTCGCCGGAATAGTCGGGACCGGGAAATTCGGCGCGCGAGGCGAAACCGTCGCCGTCCACGTGCGACATGAGCAGACGCCGGCCGTTTTCGGTCGTGACGCTCGGCGACGGCATGTCCTGCAGATGCAGCGCCGCTTTCATGAACGCCATCGGCTGAATCGCCCAACGCTCCTGCTCGATGCTGTCGAGCGACGCCACGGTGTACGGGCTGAGCGCATAGCCGCCCCACGGCGTCAGCGCGACCTGATCGAGCAGCACGCCGTTGGCCGAGACGCGCAGCAACGGCTGGCTGCGCGAACCCACGCGCACGCCTTGCAGATCACGCGGCTCGGGCTTCGGGCTGATTTCGAAGCCGACCATCGGATCGCTCTTGACCACCGTGACCGGCGCGGCCAGGGTTCCCCCCACGGCTTGCAGGTCGAGCGCCGCGCCGGCCGAGCCGGCCGCGTCGAAGCCGAACTGGCCGAGGAACGCGACGGGAACGTGATCCGCCATGCGTGCCGCGACCCAGCGTTGCCACGCTTCGGGATCGGGCACCGCGCCGCGCTGGATCCACGCGACGACGCCCGCGTAGCGATCCGGCGTGATGGCGTCCGGCAGACGCGACGAGAAATCGGCGTACTCGACGTCGTAGCCCATGTAGTTGAGCGGCGTGGCCAGATCGCGCACACCCGCGCTCAGGTCGAGCGGATCCTGGGTGTCGCGGTCCTGCACGACGAGAATCTTGCGCGGCAGCACTTCGATCTTGCCGATGCCGACCACGTCGCGGGCCTTGCTTGTCACATAAGGCAGCATGCCGGCCGACACGACGCGCGCCGCCGTGTCGCGGGCGCATTGCCGGTCGTTGCGCGCGCAATATTCCACGGACACCACCGGCACGCCGCTTTGCTGCGTGAATGCGCGCGCATCCGCAATGCGTTGCGCGCGCAACGATTCGGGGACGTCGAGAAGCTGGCCGCTGTCGCCGAGTCCACGCACCAGCGAATCGCCGACTACCGCGTAGAGCGACTTCGCAACCGGCAGCGCGTTGCGCATGACGTCGGCGCCGCCCGCCACGAGGCGCGCGTCCGGATGCGCTTCATGAATGCGGCCGGCGGCGGCCACGGCCGCGGGCGTGTCGAGCAGGAAGCCACGATAGCCGCGCTGCCACAGCGGTTCGATCTGGCTGGAGAGGAATGCGTCGGCCGATCCGGCGGACTCGGCACCGGTGGTGCGGGCGATCCAGGTGGTATGCGCGAGCGGATGAGCGGCCGGGTCGAAACCCGTGGCGGGATCGACGACGACGGCATCGAATGCTTGCAATTCGCCGACAGGCGGATTGGCGGCATAGAAGAAAGCGAGGTTGGGGGCAGACGCGGCAGAGTTGGAGCGGGTCGCCGCGGCAGCGGACTGCAGCGGTGCAGCCTCCGTCTGTGTCACTGCATGAGTCGCAAGCGGTGCAATACCGGCCGCGCCAAGCATTACCGCTATCAAGGTGCGCGTAAGAAATCGTTCGCCCGCACGTCCGACCACCCCGCAAGAGTCCCCGCCGGCGCATGCCCGGGTCCGCTTCTTCATCGCCAAAATCTTTACCCCGTTCAGTCTGAACGCGAGCGGCGTTCTCCTTGTGGGGAGAATGTTTCCGCTAGCGGATTTTCGAGCCGGCCCGTCGGCATTATTTACATCGCGCAAAAACTGACTTTGCGCCGGATGCGATACCGACTTTTTGTCTGATTACTGGTAAGGCGGTGGAAGATAGCACATGACATGTGGCGTCTCAAGCTCGCTTATGTCGTCGGCGGAATCCGGATTGTTAAATAGTGGTAAATGCATCCGCTTGAATTCAAAGGCAAACGATTGCGCACCTGAGCACAACCGATATCAAGTGTTGCGGCTGCTTAAAATCGATTCGTCAAGGAGATCCGCAATGTGTTGGAAAACCGCTGCAGCAGGCAGATCAATCTTGCTGGCGCTTAATCTTCCGATCAATAAATCGCGAGAAAGAGAGGCGTTGCCCTACTCTTTCTCCGCTCTTTCAAATATTTTTAAGCCCCGTCAAACAGGCGTATTCGACCAGCGTTCAAGCTCGGCTCACCGCGGCATGCTGCAATAAATACCGAAACGCAAAACAGAAATCGATTTTTTTGGTTACTCTCGATGGGATTCGAATCAAACGACAAAAAAATAAATCGGCCCCCTAAAGAAAACTCAAGGGATGCCGTTAGCGCAGTTTGGGCAAACCCGGAG
This sequence comes from Paraburkholderia sp. RL18-101-BIB-B, assembly GCF_046026985.1. Classification (NCBI taxonomy): domain Bacteria; kingdom Pseudomonadati; phylum Pseudomonadota; class Betaproteobacteria; order Burkholderiales; family Burkholderiaceae; genus Paraburkholderia; species Paraburkholderia sp. RL18-101-BIB-B. Next base: position 19,224 of record NZ_JARESV010000050.1, on the reverse strand, counting down.
CGATCCGGCGACGCAAAACTATAGGGACTCCCTTGCGGGAGTTTGCCAGTTGCCCGCCGTGTCCACGGCGGGCCAATCGACAGCGGTTTCGAAAGACCGCGTCAGGAGGCTACATGCAAGAAAATCGGGGAATGGGTGCGGTTGCGGGTGTGCGTGCGGTCTTCGCGTTGGAATCGGCGGAAAGAACCCGCCTTGCGGGGCGCACCGGCAGGTGTCTGAAACGCGTCGGACTCATCGCAGGTCTGTTGCTGGGATGCCTCAACGGCACGGCCTTCGCGGCGGGCAGCACGGCCACCAGTCTCGTCGTACCGTCCTACTTCAACGCCACCGGCAGCGTCGCGAACTGGAACAGTCTCGTGACCTCGGCGCGCAAAGTGCCGACCACCGCCATCCTGAATCCGAACAGCGGCCCCGGCGTCAAGGAAGATCCGAACTATGCCGCCGCCGTCGCCAAGCTTCGCGCCGCGGGCGGCAAGGTGCTGGGCTACGTATCCACCTCGTACGGAAAGCGCTCGCTCTCCGCGGTCGTGGCCGACATCAATACCTACGCGGCGCTGTATAAGGTAGACGGTTTTTTCATCGACGAGATGACGTCCGATAGCCAGATGTCGCACATCCAGTTCTACCAGTCGATCTACAACTACATCAAAGGACTGAACGCCACCTACTCGGTGACGGCCAATCCGGGCACCAACATTCCAGAACTCTACGCAAGCCTGCCGACGGCCGACCAGTTCGTTGTGTTCGAAAGCACTGCGAAGAGTTACGCAAAATATCAGCCGATGGGCTGGCAAGCCGCCTATCCGAAGAACCGCTTCGTGCACATGGTGTATGGCGCGACTGCCGCGCAATTGCCGGGCGTCGTGCAATACGCGAAGACGCATGGCGCGGGCGGCGTGTATGTCACGTCGCTTGCCGGGGGCAATCCGTATAAGGCATTGCCGCCCTACTGGAACGATGAAGTGACGGACGCCGCCGCGCGTTGATGAGCTGACTTATATTGACATGCTGCTTGCTGCGGCCGGTGACGCCGGCCGCGCACCTCTTATAGCCCACATTCATTCGTGAACGCTCGGGTCTGGAACGCCGGCCGCCGCCGTGTCGAAATCCGCGTTGGCGTGGATACGACAGCCGCCTTCTCGCCGCCGGCTTCAAACGAAATTTCCTTCACGCCGACGCGCCGATCAGACGCACGCCCTCGCACGCCCAGGTCTGGGCACACGTATTGCTCTATTCCGCTCGCCGGCAAATAACCCGTCAAAGCACGCAGTGCCCACAACGAGTCGCCGTTTTCCATTTCAATCCAGCAATCCATCGGTGGGAGGCCCCATGCTTCGATACGCTGCAATCTTCTTCATCATCGCAATCATCGCCGCGGTATTCGGCTTTGGCGGCATTGCCGCAGGCGCGACGGAAATCGCCAAGGTCCTGTTCTTCATCTTCGTGGTGATCTTCCTCGTCACCTTGCTGATGGGCGTGATGCGACGCTGATGAACGCTTCGACCGTTTAGGCGGAAACACACCTGCCCCGGCGCGAGAATCAGCAATCCGTTGCAATACTTGCCGTACCGTATTGCAATTGTTGCTGCCCGCACCGGGGTTTTCATTTCCGGGCTCGACCTTCATCCATGCGTTCTACACAGCGCATTGCACCGCAGCACTTCCCCGCTCTTCGTTGTCGCTTCCTCGTCTTCACGCCGCGCGCGCAATCGGCGCACGCACGCTCAATCGATGCGACCAGTTAGCGAGCGTACGCGTCGCCACCGGCGGCTTGCTCAAGATCGCGCTGTCGTAACGCTTGCCGTCGAAGCGCACGAAATCGACGATACGAAACCCCTGTCCACGATAAAACGCGATCAGATGCGCTGCCGGTTGCGGCGTGTCGAGCGCAAGCTCGGCATAACCTCGCGTCGCGGCCCAATGATCGGCGAATGCGATCAGCAATGTACCGATACCGCGCGACTGCCACACCGGCTCGACCGCGAACTGGCGCATGCTGGCGATATCGTCGCGACGATATAGATCGCACGGCGATTCACGGTCCGTCGCATAGAGCGTCATCGTGCCGACGATGCGCCCGTCGCACACCGCCACGTAGCAATCGCCGCGCGTTGCGCGCAAGCGTGTGGTCTCGACGGTCTGATCCACGCACGTGCAATTGAGGCCCATCGCGCCGAGCGGCGTGAAGGCCCGATGCAACAACGCCGTCAACGCGACGAACGAATCGCGTGCCGGATCGAAGCGGCGCAATTCGACACGGCCCATGCCGTGACACACGTAGTCGATACGAACGGATTGTTGCTTCGTTGCACGTCGCTTCACGTTGAGCACCTCGTGGTATCAAGATGCTCGAAGTGTAGATTTCGCGTGGATGCGTCTCAAGAAAAAATGTCGTAAAAACTCACATGGGACCAGGCGCCGACGCACTAGCCCAAAGCCGGCACGAGCTGCGGCCCGCCTTCGCGCAGACCGAGATGCAATTCCTCGCAGAGGAACGTTTGCAAGGTTTGCACGGCGGCCGCCTGCGCGCCGGAAACCTCCCGCATGAAGAGCCCGAAGTCCGCGGTGGGTGCGTCGGGCAAAGCGTCGCTTTGACCGAGCACGCGCATCGATTCCGAACGGATGTTGCCGTCGAGCAGCACCGACACGCCGAGCCCCGCTTCAACCGCGGATTGCACGGCCGGCAGACTAGTGCTGGTGCACACGATGCGCCACGCGATCCCCGCGCGCCGCAGCGCCGTCAACACCTGCTGCTGCCACAGACACGCGCCGCCGAATGCCACCACCGGCAACGCGGCCTGCGCGTCGCGGCTGAAACCGCGCGCGCCGACCCAGAAGAGCGGTTGCGTCCACGTGAGAAGCGGCGTTGCGTCGACCAGCGCGGGATCGCCGACCACCACGTCGAGGCTGCCATCCGCGAGCCGGTTCGACAGCGCCGCACTGCTGTCAACGACGATCTCCAGCGCCACTTGCGGATAAGCGATCGAAAAGCGCCGCAACGCCCGCGGCAAACGACCGACCGCAATGTCCTCCAGCATGCCGAGCCGCACGGTGCCGGACACCTGACCTGCGCTCAACGCGCGGCGCGCATCGGCGCCCGCGCCGAGTATCGTGTGGGCATACGGCAGCAACAAGTGACCTGCTTCGGTAAGCTGCACGCCGCGCGGCGAACGGTCGAGCAGACGCTGGCCGAGTTCTTCCTCGAGCCGGCGCAATTGCATGCTCACCGCGGCCTGGGTCCGCGCGAGGCGCGTCGCCGCCACGCCAACTGCGCCCGTCTCGGCCACGGTGACGAAGGCGCGCAGCAGGCTGCTGTCGAGATCTCGGGTCATAAAGGTTCTTGAAGTCAGCATAAGAAATATCAACTTATCTTAATACCGCCGGCACCGATAAGATAGCGATGACGAACTCCGATCGAGCGCCAACTCACCAGACGACCATGCAGGACACCACCCTCCAAGCTGCGCTGAATCCCGCGCAAACCAGCGTCAAACCCGCCCGCAGCGCGGCCGGGGCGGCGTTGCTGTGCGTACTGTCGATGTCGTGCGTGCAATTCGGCGCCGCGCTTTCCGCGCCGACGATGGCCACCTACGGTTCACTCAGCACCACATGGTTGCGCCTGTGCTGGGCGGCATTGGTGCTCGCCTTGCTGGTGCGTCCGCGCTTGCTGAGTTACTCGCGCGCTCATTGGACTGCCGCCGGCGTGCTCGGCGCGGCGATGGCGGGCATGACGCTGTGCTTTTTCGCGGCGCTCCAGCGCATTCCTTTAGGACTCGCCGTCGCGATCGACTTTCTCGGGCCACTCGCCGTCGCGACCTTCGCGGTCCGTCGCGCGCGAGCCTTGCTGTGGCCCGCGCTGGCGATTGCCGGCGTCATACTGCTTTCGCGCGATCGCGCCGGCTGGATCGGCGAACCGGTCGGCGTGCTGCTCGCCTGCGGCGCGGCGCTCGGGTGGGGCACCTACATCGTGTTGATGAAGAAGACCGGCACCTTGTTCGCGGGACTCGAGGGACTGTCGGTATCGCTGATCGCTGCGGCACTCGTGGCCACGCCATTCGGATTGGCGCAAAGCGGTCTGCATGTCGCGACGGGCCAGATCGCGGCGACGGCGGGCCTAGCGGTACTGGTCCCGCTGTTGCCGTACGCGCTGGAAATGGTGGCGCTGCGGCACATGCCGGCCGCCTCATTCGGAATCCTGATGAGCGTCGAACCGGCGATCGGCGCGTTGGCCGGCTTCGTCGTACTGCATCAGCCGATGGGGGTTTTACAGATCGCGGGCACGTTGCTAGTGGTGACCGCAAGCGTCGGCGCCGTAGTGGCGACGCGCTGACAGGCGCGGCACGAGACGTGCGCTTCGGCGCGGCAAGACCGCACACTTAAGTCAGGCGATGTTTTCCGCTTCGTAAAGACGCCGGCCCGCGGCATCCTTCGCGCCAAGGGTCGGTTCGAAATCGATCGGCCACTCGATGCCGATGTCGGGATCGCGCCACAGAATGCAGCGCTCCAGTTCGGGAAACCAGTATTCCGTGGTCTTCCACAAACACTCGGCAAAATTGGACAGCACGACGAAACCGAGCGCGAAGCCCGGTGGCGCCCAGATCTGCCGATAATTGGCCGCGCTCAGATACGCCCCGCACCACTTGCCGAAATTCGGCGAATTGAGCCGCACGTCGACGGCAACCGCAAAGACTTCGCCCACCACGACCCGCATGAGGCGACCCTGAGGACGTTGCACCTGATAGTGCAACCCGCGCAACACGCCATGCACCGCACGCGAATGCCGGTCCTGCACGAACTGGAAAGCTTGCGAGAGGTCGTCGATAAACTCGTCCGCGCTGAAGCTCTCGAAGCAGAAGCCGAATTCGTCGCAAAACACCTCGGGCTCGATGAGTTTCACCTCCGGCAATGCCGTCGCGATCACCTTGTTGCCCATTGCTGCTGTGCTCGTAAGAAGCCTGACCGGCGAAAACGCGGCCGCCACGACGGACGCGCCCAACTGTCGTCAGGCGCCCCGCCGCCGGCACGGGCACCTGCATGAATATTACGCCTCGCTCGCCACGCGGCTGCGTGCGCGATATTCGGTTGGAGATAGCGCCATGCGCTTGCGGAAAATCTTCGCCAGACGATCGCCGTTGCCCGTGCCGCTGCGCCGCGCAATCTTGTCGACCGGTAGTTCGGTCTCGGTCAGGAAGTTGCAGGCAATGCGCAGTCGGACCTGCAGCAGATAGTCCGACGGCGTGACCTGCATTTCATGCTTGAAACGCCGCAGGAAATTGCGCTCGCTCATCGCCGCGACTTGCGCGGCGTCGGCCACTGAAACCGGACGATCGCAATTGGCCTCCATCCAGCGCGCCGCGGCACGGATCTTCTCGGCCACGCTGAGCGTGCCGCCTTCCGCCGGCAACGGCACCCAGGTTGCAGCCATGCCAGGTATCACGCGGTCGGCAACGCTGCGAGCAAGCTCGGCACCGAGATCGCGTTTGATGAACATGAGCGCGCTGCGGGCACAATCGTTACGATCGTTGGACGCGTTGAGCGCGGACTCGCCGGTGACGTTGTTGAGATAGCGGTTCACCTGCAGTCCGTCGCTATCAGTCGGGCCGGCCGCTTCCAGCACGAGCCGCCCTTCACCGATTGTTTCGATCGCACGCGTGCGCGATTGCACCGAACGCAGCCAGCCCAGCACGCGCTCGTCGCGCGCGGCCACATGCGCGCCGTAGCCGCCCGCGATGAACAGCACGTCGAAACCGCTGGCAAAGCGCGCGTCGATACGGTCAGTCCAGATGCGCGCGGAAGAAGAACTGGCGACGCTGCCGCCGTCCATGGAAAGGAATTGCACTTCGTAAGGCTGTTCTTCACCGGCGCGCGAGCCCGAGAGTTCGTTTGCGGTCTGGAACATCTCCACCACGGTGCCTGGGCCGAGCAGCCAGAAGCCGTCGAACAGCAGCACGCCGATTCGCCGCGTTGCACTACGCACGTTCAGCGTCGGCGTATGTAACCAGGTGATCCTCGCAGTATCAAGGTGCATGTGCGGCATGATATTTCCCCAAACTGTCGTACATTGTGGACCCCGATCGCCGTTAGCAGCCACTATGAGCGAAATGATTTATTGCCGGCAGAATCACGGCAAGGCCACTTAACGGATTAAGCGTGATGTTAGCGGAATGGATCGCTATAGTAAATTTGAAAAACAAATTACTATCGAGAAACAGAATGTATGAAGAAAACCGTAATCTTGCGTTTGATATGAGAACGGCGGGTCGCGCAGCCGCGACAGCAAACCATGCTGGCGCGATTTTCGCCATCTGGCGGGGAAGCCACGTGCAGCCTTGATCTTCAGGCATCGGCGCGCGTGAACCGAGCCTGTCGGCAGGGATTCGATTTGTGACCCGCGTATGGCGGAGCGCCATCCAAAAGTGTTTCAAACTTGAACTCCAAACCTCCCAGATAATGACCGTTCAATAGCGGCTTTATTCGCAAATTGGGAATTTATCGACCACCCGATGCAATCGAACCCGTATTTAACGAATCGATCGCGATTTAGATTTGGAATCGCGATTCTCGAACGCCTAAAAATGTTTCTATATTGAAACATTGGCGGTTTTATACGTATGAACAATGCGAGGTTGCGGCGCACAATTCCGGCAAACATCAGAGGATTGAACGCCGGCCGTGGCGAGTGCGGCAGGCGCGTTCCTTAAACAAAGTTTCATCCGTGGATCGTGCTCTTTAAGGATTCGCCAGACGCGGCAGCGACATAATTTGTGCATCGTGATAGCCGCAAGGAGCCAGCACATGCCGCGCCCCATGAGCATCGAGAGAGTCAACGAATATGGTCAGCACGCGGTTCGCATCGCCATCGCAGACAGCGCCGTGCTGCTCGACGTGGCCGATCTGGACGCCGTGATCGAGCACCTCAGCGTCCTGCGGGCCGGCATGCGCCCGGAAGTGCCCAAGGAGCCGCTGCGCACCCACCAGTACGTGATCGAGATCGACCCGTGCTGGCATGCGGAGAAGCATCCGCTGCACGATGGCGCCGTGCTGTTCCTGCGGCATTCCGGTCTCGGCTGGGCCGGTTTCGCACTGCCCACCGAAAGCCTCGCCAAACTGCACCACGCGCTCACGCAGCAACTGGAAGCCTCGCTGGAAGTACACGGCATGCTCAACTGAAACACCCGCAGGCAGGCTTGTTGCGTTTCACGCAGGACTGCGTTTCAGATCACACGCGCAACGCGTTACGCAGTCCACCTATACTTCAGGGGCCGCGTAGCGGCGGTTACTTTCATTCAAGTCTCTTTCGCAAGCGCGGCTTTGTCCGCGCTCTTTTTTGTCCATTACTTAGTGTTGCTCACAGTTCTCCTGGAACCGGCAAGCCGTTCGCGCGTACAGTTCATGAACATTGCACAAAATTAAAAAAGACTTAATGCACCTAGCAGCGCGGATTTATCCGCCATCGCCGATGATGCACCCATCGCCCTTTTCTACTGTTCCAACATGAACCAGCTACAAGCGATGCGTGTCTTCACACGAGTAGTCGATCTCGCCAGCTTCAATCTCGCGGCGAGACAGTTAGGCATGTCCGCGGCCGCGGTCACGCGCAGCGTCGGCACGCTGGAAGCGCATCTGAACATGCGCCTATTGAACCGCACCACACGCAGTCTTTCGCTAACGGACGTGGGCCGCGAATATCTCGATGGTTGCCGCGCGATCATCGAGAAACTCGACGAGATGGAATCGAATCTGCTGGAGACCACGCGCGACCCGCAGGGCACGTTACGGATCGCCACGCCCATGACCTTCGCCACCGCGGGCTTGGGCGCGCTGCTTGCCGCCTACCGCACGCTGCATCCGCGCGTGGACTTCGACGTGACGACGTTCGACACGCAGATCGATCTCGTGGAAGGCGGCTTCGACGTGTGCTTCTCCGACGACCGGCGTCTCGCCAATTCGACGCTGGTGAGCCGCACACTCACCAGCGTCGACGAACTCACGGCCGCGTCGCCCACTTATCTTGCGCGCAACGGCACGCCGCGCGACCCCGCTGCTTTGAACCGGCATGGTCTGCTGACGGTGTCCGACGGTTCGCCGCGAGCCTGGGAGTTCGCGGACGCCGACGGCATTTATCGCGTCAACACCGGCAGCGCGCTCACCGCGACCAGCAGTGCAATGGTGCGCGTGGCCGCGCTCAACCATATGGGCATCGCCTTGCTGCCTATGCCGATCATCGCCGACGATCTCACGCGCGGTGCGCTTGTCCCCGTGCTCGAACAGTTCGAGATCAACGGCGGCCCGCGTCAGGTGTCGATTCTCTACTCCGGCCGCAATTACCTGTCGATGCGCGTACGCAGTTTCATCGACTTCGCGGTCAGCCAGTATCGCGCGCCGGACCGCCCGGTTGCACTGCGCGCGGTCGCCTGAAGCGGGCGCGCGCATCATGCCCAGGATATTGACGATTGAAGATGACGAGCTGATTGCTCATGACATCGTTCGCACGCTCAGCGCGAGCGGCTTTTCCGTCGATGTGGCTCACACCGGCCGCGAAGGCATGGCGAAAGTGATGGCGGGCGATTACGACGTCGTCACGCTCGACCGCATGCTGCCCGATCTCGACGGTCTGACGATCGTCGCGACCATGCGCGGTGTCGGCATGGAAACGCCCGTGCTGGTGATGAGCGCGATGTCCGATGTCGATCAGCGCATTCAGGGCCTGCGTGCCGGCGGCGACGACTATCTGACCAAGCCCTTCTCGCCCGATGAAATGTTCGCACGCGTCGAGGTGCTATTGCGGCGGCGTCCACGTCACGCGAAAGCTGAAACGATGCTGCGCAACGGCGCGCTCGAGCTCGATCTGGTGCGCCGCAAAGTGACGCACCGTCAGCGCGAACTCGATCTGCAACCCACCGAATTCCGCGTCCTCGAATTTATGATGCGCCACACCGGCCAGGTGCTCACACGCACGATGATTTTCGAAGCCGTGTGGGGTTGTCGCTTCGACCCGGGTACGAATCTGATCGACGTGCACGTGGGGCGTTTGCGCAAGAAAGTCGAGATGCCCGGCGAACGTCCCTTGATTCGCACGATTCGCGGCTCGGGCTATCTGTTCGGCTGACCCAGGCGCATTCGCATTTCTGACGAGCAAGCTTTGGCGCTGCATGCAGCGCCAAAGCCGTTTCAGCACGCCTATCGACGCAAACGCACATCACACGCCGCATCCTAAAACTAGTTTCATTTGTTTTGTCCGCGCCTGTTAGGGCCCGCTCCCCAGAATGCCGTTACCGGGCCGCGCCATTGACGCGAGTCCCCATTGCCACACGCCCGCGCAGATTCAATCGCGCCTCTGAACGGAGCAGCCTTCGATGTTAAAAATAGTCCGGTTAGCTTTGACCCGGCCCTACACGTTTATCGTGCTCGCGATGCTGATCCTGTTGATCGGCCCGCTTGCCGCATTGCGCACGCCGACGGATATCTTCCCCGACATCCGCATTCCCGTGATCAGCGTGGTGTGGAATTACGCCGGCCTGCAACCGGACGACATGTCCGGGCGCATCGTCACGTACTATGAGCGCACGCTCGGCACCACCGTCAACGACATCGCGCATATCGAGTCGCAGTCGTTTCGCGGCTACGGCATCGTGAAGATCTTCTTCCAGCCGACCGTGGATATCCGCACCGCCACCGCCCAGGTGACTTCAGTTTCGCAGACGGTGCTCAAGCAGATGCCGCCCGGCACCACGCCGCCGCAAATCCTGAACTACAACGCGTCCACGGTGCCGGTGCTGCAACTGGCGCTGACCAGCAATACGCTCGACGAACAGAAGCTCGCCGACTACGCGACCAACTTCATTCGTCCGCAATTGCTGAGCGTGCCGGGCGTGGCGATTCCCACGCCGTACGGCGGCAAGACGCGTGAAGTGCAGATCGATCTCGACCCGCAGGCCTTGCAGGCGAAAAAACTCTCGGCGAACGATGTCGCCACCGCGCTCGCGCAACAGAATCAGATCATTCCGGCGGGCACCGAGAAGATCGGCCGCTTCGAATACAACATCAAGCTGAACAACAGTCCGCTTGCTCTCGACGAATTGAACGCGCTGCCGATCAAAACCGTGGACGGCGCCACGATCTATATCCGCGACGTGGCGCACGTACGCGACGGTTATCCGCCGCAAGGCAACGTGGTGCGCGTGGACGGGCACCGCGCGGTGCTGATGAGTATTCTGAAGAACGGCTCCGCCTCCACACTCGACATCATCTCCGGCGTAAAGGCACAACTGCCGCGTATCGAAGCGACCTTGCCGCCCGGACTCAAGCTTGTCACGATGGGCGATCAGTCGACCTTCGTGAAAGGTGCCGTCAGCGGCGTGGCGCGCGAGGGCGTGATCGCCGCCGCGCTCACTTCGCTGATGATCCTGCTGTTCCTCGGCAGTTGGCGCTCCACGCTGATCATCGCGGCGTCGATTCCGCTCGCCGTGCTGGCGGCCATTGCCGGGCTCGCGGCAATGGGCGAAACGCTCAACGTGATGACGCTCGGCGGCCTTGCATTGGCGGTCGGGATTCTGGTCGACGACGCCACCGTCACCATCGAGAACATCAACTGGCATCTGGAACAGGGCAAGGACGTAAAGAGCGCGATTCTCGACGGCGCCGCGCAGATCGTCGCGCCCGCGTTCGTGTCGTTGCTGTGCATCTGCATCGTGTTCGTGCCGATGCTGTTGCTCGACGGCATTGCGCGTTTCCTGTTCGTGCCCATGGCCGAGGCCGTGACCTTCGCGATGATCGCCTCCTTCGTCCTCTCGCGCACTTTCGTGCCGATGATGGCGCAATACCTGCTGCGTGCCCATGCATCGGGCGGCCACGCGTCCGGTGAACTGGCCGCGACGATGGACCCGCATGGCGGCCACTCCCACGCCGCGCCTTCGCGCAATCCGCTGGTGCGCTTCCAGCGCGGCTTCGAGCAGCGCTTCGAACGCGTGCGCGGCGTGTACCGGATCGTGCTCGGTCTCGCGCTCACGCATCGCAAACGCTTCGTGACGGGCTTTCTGATCGTGGTGGGGGCGTCGTTCCTGCTCGCGCCGTGGCTCGGCCGCAATTTCTTCCCCGATATCGATTCCGGCGAAATTGCGATCCACGTGCGTGCGCCGATCGGCACACGAATCGAAGATACCGCCGCGCAGTTCGATCTGATCGAGAACGCGGTGCGCCGCGCAATTCCGCCGGACCAGTTGCGCAGCATCATCGACAACATCGGCTTGCCGAATAGCGGGATCAATCTCACGTATAACAATAGCGGCACGGCTGGGCCGCAAGATGGCGACATTCTGATCTCGCTGAACGAAAATCATCGGCCCACCGCGGACTTCGTGCGCACGTTGCGTGAAACCCTGCCGCGTCAATTTCCGGGCACGACGTTCGCCTTCCTGCCGGCCGATATCGTCAGCCAGATTCTGAATTTCGGCGCACCCGCGCCGATCGATCTGCAAGTGGCCGGTCCGAACCAGGCCGCCAATCACCGGTACGCGAATGAAGTCATGCGCCGCATGCGCATGATTCCCGGCATTGCCGATACGCGCATGCAACAGGCGTCGACGTATCCGCAGTTCACCGTTTCCGTGGACCGCTCGCGCGCCGATCAGCTCGGCATTACCGAACAGGATGTCACCAACTCCGTGGTGGCGAGTCTGTCCGGCACGAGCCAGGTGTCGCCGACGTACTGGCTCAACCCTAACAACGGCGTGTCGTATCCGATCGTCGCGCAGACGCCGCAATATCGCATGACGTCCCTGTCGAATCTGAACAACCTGCCCGTGACCGGCAAGAGCGGCCAGGCGCAGATTCTCGGCGGCATTGCGACGATTACACGCGGCGTGGGCAATGCGGTGGTCTCGCACTACGACATCGAACCGCTCTACGACGTGTTCGCGACAACCCAAGGCCAGGATCTCGGCGCGGTGGCGGCGAAGATTCAGAGCATCCTGCACGCGACGGAGAAAGACGTGCCCAAGGGTTCCATCGTCACGTTGCGCGGACAGGTGCAGACGATGAATAGCGCGTTTCTCGGTTTGTCGCTCGGTCTGGTCGGCGCGATTGCACTGATCTATCTGCTGATCGTCGTGAACTTCCATTCGTGGAGCGACGCGTTCGTGATCGTCACCGCATTGCCCGCAGCGTTGGCCGGCATCGTCTGGATGCTGTTCACCACGCGCACGCCGCTCTCGGTGCCGGCGTTGACGGGCGCGATTCTGTGCATGGGCGTGGCGACCGCCAACAGCATTCTGGTGGTGAGCTTCGCGCGTGAACGGCTGGCCGTCACCGGCAACGCCTTGGTCGCCGCGATGGAAGCGGGCTTTACGCGCTTTCGCCCGGTGTTGATGACCGCACTCGCGATGATCATCGGCATGGCGCCGATGGCGCTCGGTCTCGGCGACGGCGGCGAACAGAACGCGCCGCTCGGCCGCGCCGTGATCGGCGGCCTGCTTTGCGCGACGTTCGCCACGCTGCTGTTCGTCCCCGTCGTATTCAGCATCGTGCACCGGCGCGACGCCGCCGCTCACCGCCTCTCGCACGACCACTCTTCTTCCGAACCCGGAGTCCAACATGTCCACTGAGATCGAGATCAATTCGCCGAAACGGCTGCGTCATCTGAAGCTCATCGGTATCGTCGCGCTGCTGGCGGCAGCGGGCATCGTGGCGAGCGGCGTTGCCAGCCGCGTGCATGCGAAACAGGAATTGACCACCTGGTCCGCCCAGCAAGCCGTGCCTACCGTAGTGGCTTACACACCTAAGCGGGACCTCGACGCGCAAGCACTGGTGCTGCCCGGCCGTCTGTCGGCCTTCGTCAATGCGCCGATCTATGCGCGGGTGTCGGGTTATCTGCATGCGTGGTACGCGGATATAGGCACGCATGTCAAAGCCGGGCAGTTGCTCGGCGAGATCGATACGCCCGACCTCGACCAGCAATTGCAGCAGGCGCGCGCCGATTTGCAAAACTCGGTGGCCAATGAAAAACTCGCGGCGTCCACCGCGCGCCGCTGGACGCAGATGTTGCAGCAGGACTCCGTCTCGCAGCAGGACGCCGATGAAAAGACCAGCGATCTCGTCGCCAAACAGGCCACCGTCGCCGCCAACGAGGCCAACGTGCGGCGCCTCGAAGCGCTCGAATCGTTCAAGCGCATTACCGCGCCGTTCGACGGCATCGTCACGGCGCGCACCACCGACATCGGCGCGCTCATCAATGCGGGCGGCGGCAATGGGCCCGAACTGTTCTCGGTGTCCGACGCGCATCAGCTGCGCGTCTACGTGAGCGTGCCGCAGGATGAAGCGGCCGCGATCCAGCCCGGCATGAGCGCCACGCTCACGGTGCCCGAGCGGCCGGGCGCGAAGTTCAACGCGAAACTCGTCGACACCGACGACGCCATCACGCCGTCTTCCGGCACCTTGCTGGTCCAGCTCGCGGTCGACAATCACGACGGTTTGCTGATTCCCGGCGAGTACACCGAGGTGCATTTCGCGTTGCCGACCAACGCGCACGCGTTGTCGATTCCGGCGAGCTCGCTGATCTTCCGGCAGAACGGTTTGCAGGTCGCCGTGGTCGGCAAGGGCAATCGAGCGGAGCTCAAGCCCGTATCGATCGCGACCGATCTTGGCACGCACGTCGAAATCGCCTCGGGTTTGAACGCCACGGATCGCGTAATCGACAACCCGCCCGACTCGCTCGCATCCGGCGATAAAGTGCGCTTGCAGACCAGCCCGAGCGGCACGAGCGACACCGCCCTGGCCGGCCGACGCACGGTGGAGAGCACTCATGGATAAACGCCGTCTATGCATCGCACTGGCGGCCGCGGCGTTGCTGAACGGCTGCTCGTTCGCGCCGACTTATCACGCGCCGCCTACCAGCATCCCCACCACGTTCAAAGAAAGCGGCCCGTGGCAGCTCGCCCGACCCGCTGACCGCGTGCCACGCGATGCGTGGTGGAGCGTGTATCGCGACCCCGTGCTCGACCATCTGGAAGAACAGGTGGCCGCCGCGAACCCCGACGTCGCCGCGGCGATGGCGCGCCACGACGAAGCCGCGGCCGATCTCTCGCAGGCGCGTTCGGGCCTGTTTCCGACCATCGGCGCCGAAGCCTCGGTCGAACGCCAGCGGCAGTCGGATAACCGGCCGCTACGTGGCGCGGGACAGCCTGCGGTGTACGGCGCTAATACCGTCGACGTCGGCATCGCCTACGACCTCGACCTGTGGGGCAAGGTCCGCAATGAAGTGGCCGCCGGCCGCGCCGCGATGCAGGCCAGCGAGGCCGACCTCGAATCGGTACGTCTGAGTTTGCAGGCGAATCTCGCGAGCGCCTATTTCAACCTGCGCGGCCTCGATGCCCAGCAGCAACTGCTAAACGATACGATCGACACCTACCAGCGCGCCCTCACGCTCACGCTGAGCCGCCACGCCGGCGGCATCGCATCGGATCTCGATGTATCGCGCGCGCAGACGCAACTCGACACCGCGCGCGCTTCCGCCGACGACATCGCCGCGCAGCGCGCGCTCTTCGAACACGCGATCGCCAGCCTGACCGGTGCGCCCGCGTCCAGTTTCACGCTCGCCGCCGTGACCGACTCTGCCTACTTGCCGTCCATTCCGACCGGCGTGCCGGCGGCGCTGCTGCAACGGCGCCCCGATATCGCCGCGGCCGAACGGCGTGTTGCCGAGGCGAACGCGCAGATCGGCGTCGCCAAGGCAGCGTTCTTTCCGGACATTTCGCTCGGCCTCGACGGCGGCTATCAAAGCGACACGCTCTCGCCGTGGCTGATCGCGCCGAACGAAATGTGGTCGGTCGGGCCGAGCCTCGTATTCACGCTCTTCGACGGCGGCCGCCGCGCGGCGATCACCGATCGGGCCCGCGCCAAGCTCGCGGAAAATGGCGCCAAGTACAAGGCCGCTGTGCTGCTCGCCTTCCAGCAGGTCGAGGACAACCTCGCGCAACTGCATCATCTCGGCGACGAGGCCACGAAACAGAACGAAGCGCTCATCGCTGCGCAACGCACGTTGACGCTGTCGATGTCGCGCTACCGTGACGGCGTGGTCAGCTATCTCGACGTGGTGACGGCGCAGACTACCGAACTCGATACGCAGATCTCGGCGCTGAACCTCAATACGCGGCGTTTGCTGGCTTCCGTGGCGTTGATCGAGGCATTGGGCGGTGGCTGGTCGGCCGACGCCGCCAGGAGCGCCCCTGACGTCCAGGCGGCGCAGGCACAAACGCACGCGAACGCCGCTAAAGCACGCGTTGCCGACGCCGCGGGTTAACGCGTCCCACGGTACATAAAAAAAAATCGCCGGCTCATCACCGGCGACTTTTGCGTTTGCGCGGGCGCTCGCGTCGAGCGGATAGTCCGCTCGCTTCGCTCAGAACCTGTGCCGCACGCCGACGGCCACCACGGCCTGCCGGTTGTTCGAAGAGGCCGCCAGCGAATAGATCGAGGCATTGCCGAGCACCGCGATGCCGTCCGCACCCGACACGTGCTGGTAAACGCCTTCGAGATACAGATCGGTGCGGCGCGACAAGGCGTAATCCGCTTGCAGCATGAACTGATTCCATTTCGGCGAGACGCTCTTGCCCGCGTCGCTGAAATGTCCGTCGGTAAATGTATAAGAACCGCCGAGTGTAAACGCGGGCGTTAGCGCGTAGCGGGCGTTCAGCTCGTAATTGTTGAAGGTCAGCAGATCGCCATTGAGCGTGGAATAGGCGCCGCCTTGCATGATCTGATGCGGGTCGTCGAGCATCGTACGCGTGAAGACGAGGCCGACCGTCGCCGCGCCGAACGTATAGCGCCCCGCCGCGCCGAGAATGCGTTGACGCGCGCCGGTGAAGGTCGCATCGCCGTCGCTGCTGCTCACCGCGCCACCCGTATTGGCGGGCTGATTGACGCCGCCCGGCTGGTTGATCTGCAGATACGCGACGGCCAGATTGAACGGACCGCCCGCCCACTGGGCGCCGAGGCTATAGGCGTTGTTGTTGCTGAAGCCGCCCGCCGCGTTGCTGAACGCGTAGGCGCCGCCGACCGTGAGACCGTCATAGGTCGCACTGCGGAATTTCAGCGCGTTGTTCATGCGCAGATCGTTGTTGAGGTTGTCGTTATCGAACGGGTGATCGGCGATATTGCCGCCGAAGCCCGAACCGGTCGCCGACAGCGGCGCGACGAAATCCACCAGAAAGTCGTATTGCCGACCCAACGTCACAGTGCCCCACTGCTTGCTCGCGATACCCACCCATGCTTGCCGGCCGAACTCGTCCCCGCCGTTGGAGAATTTGCCGCTGTCGATATTGAAGCCGTTCTCGAGATCGAAGACCGCGCTCAATCCGCCGCCCAGATCTTCGTTGCCGCGCAGGCCCCAGCGATCCGTGCTCACGTTGCCGCTTTCCATCATCCAGTTGCTTTTACCGCCGGTGGCCGTCTTCTGATTGCTGATGTAGTCGAGACCCGTATCGAGCGTGCCGTAGAGCGTCACGCTGCTTTGCGCATGTGCTGCCGCACAGAAGGTGCCGGCCAGCGCGACGAGTGTGGTTGCCAATGCTTTGTTCATGTTTGATTCCGGGTAAGAGAAGGCGCCGGCCCGCGCATTGTCGGACCGATCCCGCACACCGTGCGGGTAGCCGCAATGTAGATAGACGCGGTGACACATCCGTGATCAAAACCAGCCGTTTCATGAAACGTTTTTTATCTTCGTGACATGCATCCGGCGAATGCCTGATTCATCGGCTCACGGACGCTCGAACGGATAAATATCTTTTCATGCACACACCGCCGATCCGCTAAAGCCGGTTGACTATCCTTCTCATCAACCGATCCACGAATGCAGTGAGATTCGCGCATCGGCCCATCCAACTTGATTTGTGAGGATTACGAACATGAAATCTCTGTCGCTCGCCATCGCTTTCATCGGCGCTACCGCAACGGCTTCCGCCTTCGCTCAATCGACCACGACACCGACCCAACAGCCCAGCGCACCGTCGATGCAGGTTGCCGCGAATAGCACCGCAGCGATCAATGCCGCCGGTTCGTGGGTTCCGCCGTATGGCCAGGCCACCGGCGAAAAGACGCGCGCGCAGGTCTATCGGGAACTGGTACACGCAGAGAAGGACGGCCAGCTCGCGTATCTGAACTCGACGATTTACGCGCACTGAGACGCCTGCAATGCTCGATCTCCGACCACGCGCCACTTTCGCGCTGTTGCTCGCCACCGGCCTCGCGGCCGCGGCCACTTCGGCCGTCGCCGCGCCGCCGGTGGGCGGCACGCTCAGCCGTTCCACGACGCTGTCACCCGCTGGAAAGTGGAGTTCGCCGACCGCCACGAACGATCACGGCAAGACGCGCTCAGGTCTACCGCGAATTGATCAAAGCCGAGGGTGACGGTCAGATGAACTATCTCAACCAGCTCTACCGTTAATCGCACCACCCTCTTCCTCACCGACGATATCGATGACTCTTCGCACCGCGATCAAACGCTCCGCGCACTTCGCCGCGGCCGCTGTCGCAGCCGGGCTCCTGCTATCCGGCTGCGCGACGACCCCTTCGAGCACTGCCGACAGCTGCGTCGGCCCACCCAGTTACTGCAACATCTACTTTGGCTCCTAAAAGGAAGAGCGCGCTACCCTCGCGGATAGCGCGCTCTTTTACTGACTGCTCCGATTCTAGAACGAGTGCCGCACGCCGACTCGGCCGACCACCTGTTTGCCGTTGGACGACGGATCGAAGCCGGCAATCTGCGCGACTGCGCCGCCGCTTGCTTTCTGCAGCGCGGCGAGTGCATACACGGCAGTACGTTTCGACAGTTCGTATTCCGCGCTCAGATTGAGCTGCTGATACTTCGGCTCCTGATTGGTGGCGTGATCCCGGCCATCCGTGTAGGTGTAGCCTGCTGCGAGATTGAGCTGACTAGTCGCGGCGAACGTACCGGCGATTTCATAGTTCTGGAATTTGACGTCCTGACCCGCGTCGCCCTGCTGGAAATTGACATTGGTAAAGTTGCCCATGACCTTGAACTTGCCGAGTTGATACGAAGCGCCGGCGGCAAAGATGCCCTGACTACGCGCATTGGCGAGAAAGTTGCCGTACACGGCATTGGTAAATCCTGGGCTGTTCTGATAGCTCTGAATCGACTCCTCCGGATCGTTGACACGCAAATAGCCCGCACCAATGGAAAACGGCCCATTCGTATACGCCGCCGCCGCGCTATAAGCCGCATTATTCGAAAACTGCCCTGCCTGACCGCCAAACGAATAGAGCGCTTCGCCGGTAAATCCGCCGATGGTGGGACTCTTGTACTTCACTGCATTGCTGATTGCAAAGCCGTTATCGAGGTTATCCATGTCGTTCGGATGGGAGAAATACCAGCCACCGTAGCTATCGTTGAGCGAGAACGGTTCAATGAGATCGACCACGGGATCCCACTGCCGCCCGAGGGTGACGGTGCCGACCGTCTGACTGGCGAGACCCACATAGGCGTTACGCGAGAACGCGAGCCCGCTGCCGAGACTACCGTTAGTCGAATTGAAACCGCTTTCGAGATCAAAAATAGCGGACAGTCCGCTACCGAGATCTTCTTTGCCTCTGAGCCCCCAACGGCTGCCTGCGCTCACACCGCTGGCCATCTGATAGAGACGGCTGCCGTTGACGTTGCTGGCGAAATCGATACCTGTGTCGAGGAGCCCATAGAGCGTGACGCTGCTTTGCGCGTGTGCCGACGACGCGATACCGACGCAAAACAGTGCCCCGACCAGTTGCGCCAGCTTCATCTTCTGATTCATGAATCACCTTCCATTTAATTGAGGATGCCTGAAAACAGCGACCGCATTGCAATGGATGCAGCCACGAGACGAATATATCCAGATCAGAAAACACCGCCCCTGCAAGACAGACTTTCAATAAATGCGTTGGATTTTCATGCCCCGATCATTGACGGGAGTGCATGAACGGGTCGAGCAAGCAGAGGGAACGAGAGAGAAGGAAGAAAAAGCAACGAACGCGTCCGCATCATGGACGCAGCAAACCAATTGGTTTAGAGAAGTACCGCGACGGCGCGCGCAGCGCCGCCGGAAGAATGACTGCTGTGTCACGAACGCGGAATGTGCGAGAGCACGGATTCCAAATGCACCACTACCTGAGATGCGCGGGGGACCCGCTTAAAGGCTAGCGGTGTAAAGCCGCTTTCTTTGCCTACTTTCTTTGCGGCAA